>DATEKZ010000703.1:0-8160 GCA_035277185.1 Verrucomicrobiia bacterium | reverse complement strand
ATCCGGCTCGCCGTCGCCTTTGCTTTTGGGTTCGTCCGCGGGCTTGGAGGCGCGGGCTTTTTCGGCGGCTGCCTTGTAAAGTTCGGCCGAGACGGCCTGCCACACTTCGTTGAGTTTTTCGCTGGCCGTCTTGATCGCCGGTGTCTCGCTGCCTTTGAGCGCCTCTTTAACCTCGTTCACGGCCTTTTCGATCTTGCTCTTGTCGTCGCCGGAAAGTTTTTCGGCATTATCCTTGAGCATCTTTTCAGAGCGATAAACCGCGTTGTCGGCTTCGTTGCGGGTCTCCATTTCCTCACGCTTCTGTTTATCCTCATCGGCGTGCAGTTCGGCGTCCTTGCGCATCTTTTCGATTTCGTCTTTGGAAAGACCGCTGCTGGCCGTGATGGTAATCTTCTGCTCCTTGCCGGTGCCAAGGTCCTTCGCGCTGACGTGTAAAATGCCGTTGGCGTCGATATCAAACGTGACTTCGATCTGCGGCATGCCGCGCGGAGCGGGAGGAATGTCCGTTAGATGGAATTTCCCGATCGTTTTGTTGTCACGCGCGAACTGGCGTTCGCCCTGCAACACGTGGATTTCCACGCCAGGCTGATTGTCCGAAGCGGTCGAAAAGATTTCCGATTTCCGGGTCGGGATGGTGGTGTTGCGCTCGATCAACTTCGTAAACACGCCTCCGAGCGTTTCGATGCCGAGCGACAGCGGGGTCACATCGAGCAGGAGCACGTCTTTGACGTCACCTTTGAGTACGCCACCCTGGATCGCCGCCCCGACAGCCACGACTTCATCCGGGTTAACGCCCTGATGCGGCTGCTTGTTGACCAAGGTATGCGCGGTCTCGACCACGCGGGGCATCCGCGTCATCCCGCCAACCAGAACCAGTTCATCGATCTTGTCGGAGGTAACGTCGGCATCCTTCAAGCAGCTCTTAACCGGGCCGATGGTTCGCTCGAACAGATCGTCGCAGAGCTGTTCCAGTTTTGCGCGCGTCAGCTTCATGCTGATATGTTTCGGGCCGCTGGCGTCGGCTGTGATGAAGGGCAAATTGATTTCGTAATGCTGCGAGCTGGAGAGAGCGATCTTGGCCTTCTCGGCTTCTTCCTTAATGCGCTGCAACGCGTCCGGCTGCTTGCGTAGGTCCATGCCGTGCTCTTTTTTAAACTCATCCAGGATCCAATCCATGATGCGATTGTCCCAGTCGTCGCCACCCAGGTGAGTATCGCCGTTCGTGGCTTTGACCTCGAACACACCGTCGCCGATTTCGAGCACGGAAATATCGAACGTGCCGCCGCCGAGGTCGTACACGGCGATCTTTTCGTCCTTTTTCTTGTCCAGCCCGTAAGCCAGGGATGCCGCGGTCGGTTCGTTGATGATGCGCAGAACTTCAAGGCCGGCGATCCGTCCGGCGTCCTTTGTAGCCTGCCGTTGCGAGTCGTTGAAATAGGCCGGAACCGTAATGACGGCCTGCGCGATTTTCTCCCCGAGACGCATCTCCGCATCGCTCTTCAGCTTCGACAAAATCATCGCGGAAACCTCGGGCGGGGTGAATTGCTTCGGTTTGCCGTCCACTTCCACTTCCACTGCCGCGTCGCCGTTGGAAGCGCGAACGACTTTATAGGGAACACGCTTGATCTCCTCCTGCACTTCATCGAATTTTCGGCCCATGAAGCGTTTGATGGAGTAAACGGTGTTGCGCGGGTTGGTGACGGCCTGGCGTTTGGCGGCGTCGCCGACGATTCGTTCGCCCGTCTTGGTGAACGCGACGACGGAAGGTGTGGTCCGTTTCCCTTCAGAGTTTTCCAATACGACCGGTTCCCCGCCTTCCATCACTGACATGCAGGAGTTGGTCGTTCCTAAATCGATGCCTAATACTTTGGCCATAAAAAGCCTGTTGTAATGTCTGTGAGAAAGCGTTTAGCACCGGGAATGCCATGGAGGAGAAGTTTCTGCAGTCCATTCTCGCGCAGGGGCTTAATAAGAATCCTCCACCCGTGATTCGCACAAAAAACGCGCCAGACGCGCCAGCCTGTCACATGGTACCCACATTATGGCACAGCTGTGTCTGGCACAGCCAGGAGGCTTTGGCGAAATAAAACCGAGGAGGCGGCGCTGGTGCACAGCCTTGCTCCGAAGCGTCCGAAAGATGGCCTGCTCGAAAAAGAGCGTGCTCAACTTTGCCAGCTTGTTTAGAGTATTCGTCAGATTCCCGTATGCAATCGGACGCCTTGCAGAAGCGAGCGGGGAAACACAACACAAACTAACAAACGACAATTATGGCAGAAAGAATTGGATTCGTTGGAGTCGGCCGGATGGGAGCGAACATGGCGCGCCGGCTGAAGGAGGTGGGTTATCCGGTCACGGCGGTCTATGACGTCAACACCACCTCTGCGCAGTCGCTGGCTCAGGAATTGGGCGCCGAGTCCTGCACTGAGCTCAAGCAGGTGGCGAAGCTCTCGGACCTGATCATTACGGTGGTCACCGATGACAAGGCGATGAAGAAGGTTTATACGGGCGGTCTGCTGAGCCGCGCCCGCGGAAAACTGTTCATCAACTGCGCTACGATTTCGCCGGCCGTGCACGTGTGGGTCGAAGCCAAAGCCGAAAAGGCGGGCGCCCAATCGCTCGAAGCGTGC
The DNA here is from genome assembly GCA_035277185.1 of Verrucomicrobiia bacterium. Taxonomy (GTDB): domain Bacteria; phylum Verrucomicrobiota; class Verrucomicrobiia; order Limisphaerales; family AV2; genus DATEKZ01. The sequence continues at coordinate 5,533 of DATEKZ010000703.1, read as the reverse complement.
ATGGCTTCCAGCATCACCCAGGCGCGCGAAGGGACGCTCTACCTGATGTGCGGCGGCAAACAGGAGGTGTTTGAGCGGGCCAAGCCAGTCCTGGAAAAACTGAGCACCTCCATGCGTTATATCGGTCCCGCCGGAAAAGCAGCCGAGGTCAAGGCGCTGGTGAACATGGTCATGAATATCAACACGGCCGCGCTGGCCGAGGGCCTTGGACTGGGCAACGCGCTCGGGCTGGACCTGGCCATGTTGCGCGAGGTCTTCTCGCAAACCGGCGCCAACTCCCGTGTGCTCCAAACCGACGGCGAAGACATGCAGAATCGGGAACACTCCTGTTTCTTTTCCGCGGCCCACGCCGCCAAGGATTCGGGGATCGCGCTCAAGCTGGCCAAGGAACAGAAGCTCAATCTGCCGTTGGCCCTCGCGACCCGGAAGCAATATGACCGAATGGTCAAGGATGGCTTCGGCGAACTCGACAAATCCGGTGTCGCCGAACTGACGTTCAAAGGACGAGGCAAGGCGCCGGGCAATTGAGGTTCGATCCGATTCGAGCCGGTTCGTCAGCTCGAGTTGACGATGAGCGGTCAGACTGATTGCCGCCGTGCATCCGACCTCCACGAACCTGACCGACTGGCGCGTACTGAAAACCGGGGCGGCAATCAACAGGGTCTTCAGCGTCCTTGTTCCGGCCTGATCCGTTTGACCGGAATTTCTACCGCGCTGTTCTCCGGGCGATTCGTTGACACTGGCGCGATCGGGCGATTTTACACTATAGCGCCACAGCGCGCACGAATGAGTCGAATGTCACATCGCATCGAAAGAACCTGGAAAGACCGCCTCAAGGCCACCGTCCCTTTCGGGCTCGGCCAAACCAAACCCAAACACTTCCGGGATATGGCGCGAGTGGCGTGGAATAATCGCGACAACCTCGCTTATGCCTGGAACGTTTTGAGCAAGGGCGTCTGCGACGGGTGTGCATTGGGTGTCGCGGGTTTTCATGACTGGACCATCAAAGGCGTGCATCTGTGCATGACCCGGCTGAATCTACTTCGCTTGAACACCATGCCGGCGCTGGACGTGAAGCTGTTGCAGGACATTTCACGGCTCAACGACCTCGACAACGCCCAACTCCGGGAACTCGGCCGTTTGCCGTATCCAATGGTCAGAGAAAAAAGGGCGCCGGGCTTTCACCGCGTTTCGTGGGAAGAGGCCTTTCGCCGGGTCGCGACACGGATCCGTGCCACCGATCCGAAACGCTGGGCGATGTTTGTGACGTCGCGCGGTGTGACCAATGAGATTTATTACATGGCACAGAAAGCGGCGCGGTTTCTCGGCACAAACAACATCGACAATGCCGCCCGCCTTTGCCACGCGCCATCAACGTCGGCGATGAAACACGCCGTCGGGGTGGCGGCGACCACGTGCAGTTACAAGGATTGGTACGGCGCCGATCTGATTATTTTCTTCGGCTCCAATCCCGCCAACGACCAGCCCGTGACGACCAAGTATCTGCATGAAGCCAAAAAGCTGGGAACAAGAGTCGTGCTGGTGAATCCGTATCGCGAGCCGGGAATGGCGCGGTATTGGGTGCCGTCCACGCTGAGCAGCGCAATGTTCGGGACCGACATTGCTGATTATTGGTTCCCTGTTTCGCAGGGCGGTGACATCGCGTTTCTCTACGGGGTGCTGAAAATCATGCTTGCCAACGGGTGGCAGGAGGATGCGTTCATCCGGAACCACTCCGCTGGCTTTGAAGAACTCAAGGAGGCCGTCGAACGCTTCGAGTGGGCGACGCTGGAAAGTCAGTCCGGACTTTCCCGACGGAGCATGGAGGAGTTCGCGGCGCTGATCCGCGACGCAAAGACTGCGGTTCTGGTCTGGAGCATGGGCATCACGCAACACGCCTTCGGCGGGGACGCGGTGCAGATGATCCTGAACCTCGGCCTCACGAAGGGCTACGTGGGCCGTGACAAATGCGGGTTGATGCCGATTCGCGGCCATTCCTCCGTGCAAGGCGGCGCGGAAATGGGCGCCTATGCGACGGCGTTTCCGGGTGGAAAGCCGGTCAACGGCGAGAACGCGCGTGTGCTTTCCGCGCAATACGGCTTCGACGTGCCCGACTGGATCGGCCTGACGGCTCCGGAAATGGTCGAGGCCTGCGCGCGCGGCGGGCTTGATCTTCTTTACTGTCTTGGCGGAAATCTTCTGCGCACGCTGCCGGAACCGGAGTACGTCCGCGCCGCGCTCGCCAATGTGCCGATGCGCGTGCACCAGGACATCATCCTGACCGACCAGATGTTCATCGAGGCAGAGGAGGAAGTGATTCTCCTCCCGGCCAAGACGCGCTACGAGCAGGACGATGGCGGCACCGAGACCAGCACGGAACGGCGAATCATGTTCAGCCCGGAAATTCCGCGCCAGGTTGGCGAGGCCAAGGCCGAGTGGAAAATCCTTCGCGAGCTGGCAGCCGCGGTCTCGCCCGGGCGCGCGCACCAGCTTGGATGCGAAACGGGCTGGAAGATGCGCGAAGAAATCGCACGCATTGTCCCGTTTTACGAAGGCGTCCAAAACCTCAGGCATACGGGCGATGCCATCCAATATGGCGGCGCGCACCTTTGCGCTGAGTGGAAATTTCCGACCCCGGACGGCAAGGCGCACTTCCGTGCCGTTCCGTTGCCCGAATCAAGCGGACCGGCATCCGAGGTCGTCGGCCCGGGGGGCACTCCGCAGCATCGGCATGAATTCCGGGTCTCCACCCGTCGCGGCAAGCAGTTCAACTCGCTCGTCTATGCCGAGGTGGACCCCCTCAACGGCGCGCCTCGCGATGCTGTGTTAATGAACCCCGACGACGCCGCGGTTCTGCATCTTGTTCAGAACGACCGGGTCGTCCTCAGGAATGATCTGGGAAGCTTCGCGGGCCGCGTTTTTATCGCGCCGATGGCCCGCGGCAACCTGCAAATCCACTGGCCGGAAGGCAACGTCATCATTCGCCGCGGAGTGACTGATCCCTCCGGCGGCGTGCCGGACTACAACGCGCGGGTGCGCGTGGAAACGCCGACGGGCTGAGGTGCCCGAACTCCGCGTCCCGCGGCGCGCTTCCTTGGCAAAGGCCCTGTTTCAGTTAATGATCCTTCCACCATCATGACCCCCACAAAACAGGTCGTGCGCTGGCGTTCCGGCCACAAATCACGAAGAGTGCTTGACGAACTGGCCGTCGAAGAGCCGCTGGAAATCCGTGTGGACACCCGCCCGGTGAGCGTCACGATGCGGACCCCCGGGAACGACGATGAATTGGCAGCGGGGTTTCTGGTGACCGAAGGACTGGTCAGGAGGCGGAAGGACATCGCAGGGATCCAGCCCTATCCGGGGAACAAAGCGCGGAATGTCATCAACGTGTTTCTATCGCCGCACGTGTCGGTCGATTTTGAGCGGCTTACGCGACACGTGTTCGCGTCTTCCAGTTGCGGACTTTGCGGCAAGGCGACCATCGATGCGGTCCATCAGCGCTTCAAGCCGATTGGCCGCAAGCTCAGGGTGAGCCCCGAAGTGCTCCTGGGACTGCCCGGGCAAATGCGAGGGCGGCAGCAGACATTCGAGCGAACCGGAGGTCTGCATGCTGCGGCGGTGTTTGATCTGCGCGGACGCCTGGTGGTTCTGCGCGAGGACGTCGGCCGGCACAACGCAGTGGACAAGGTGATCGGATTCGGTTTTTTGCATGATCAACTTCCCTTCGACGCTCATGTTCTAATGGTCAGTGGCCGGGCGTCGTTCGAGATCATGCAGAAGGCGCTCGCGGCGCGGATACCCATTGTCTGTGCGGTGTCGGCCCCATCGAGCCTGGCGGTGGAGTTCGCGCGGGAGAGCGGGCAGACACTGGCCGGGTTTTTGCGCGGCGAATCGATGAATGTCTATTCGCGTCCGGAACGAATTTCGGCGGAGGCACCCTTCGGCCGCAGGTAGGGTTGCATCAGAGCGGCCAATTCAAGCGGAAGGCGCTTTGGTTTCTCCGCTATCGATGTGCAGACGTGCGATGTGGTTCCTTCGAGGATCAACTCATCCGATTGATTTATGATCCGGTAACCGAAGCGGAGTCGAATGCGATCGAGTTCGTCCAACCAAAGTTCGACATCGAGAACGTCATCGTAGCGGGCGGGGAATCTGTATTTCAATTGGCACTCGATTACCGGGAAAGCCGTGTCCTGTTCCTGCAAATCCGCCAGCGGGAGGCCCAGCGCGCGGAAGAACTCACCGCGAGCTGCTTCGAGGATATCGAGATAACGGGCGTAGTAGATGTGATTGCCGAGTGTGCATTCGGCGTAGATGACGCGATGTTCGTATCGAAAGGTCTTGCCGGACATGGGATGAGTCTGGAGGAGATGGAGCCGGAGCGCGAGACGGGATAGGTCAAACATCTTTGTTGATAACCGGGCCCATTGGACTATCTTGCCCGGATGGATTGGCAGCAAGCCACAGCCCTTCTTATTGTCGCCGCGACCGCCGGGCTTTTTTTATGGGCCCGACTTCGTCCGCGTCAGTTCAGCTTTGAGCGAGACACGCACTGCGGTTGTTCGAGCCGGACCTCGACAACAAAGAACTCGATCGTCTTCCATGCGCGCAAGGGAGAACGGCGGCAAATTGTGATGAAAACCGGATGATCTGTATATTGCGCAACCCGCGGAAATAACCTAGCTTCGCCCTGATCATGGCCCTGAACAAAGTTTCCACGTCATTGTATTTCGTTAAGCGACCGCAAAGCAGTGGTCTGGACTCCTCCTCCGAAACCTATTGGGTTCCCAACACGGATGTCTATGTGAGCGACGGTGGGCTCGTCATCAAAGTCGAGTTGGCCGGGATGCGAAGGGAGGACCTCGAATTGACCGTGGACGGCAACCGATTGAAGATCAGCGGCCATCGGCCCGATGGTTGCCGCGCTCCCAAATGCACTTTCCTGGTGATGGAAATCAATTACGGCGTGTTCGAGAGCATCATCGAGCTGCCTCCAGGCTACGACCTGAGCCAGGCCAAGGCGACTTATCAGAACGGATTCTTGCGCATCGACGTGCCGGAGCAGAGCCAACCGACCCAAAAAACGTTCTCAGTTTCAGTCAGCACCGGAGAGGATTAAGATTTGCTGAACTTTTTGGCCGGCTCCTGCATCTAACCTGAAAAGGCGCGGCAAAATGACCTCACCGGACACGGAATTCATCAGCATTCTCGGAACGACGCCGGGCGGCGGAGATACCACGATCACGCGCGCCGGAAAATCGCTTCCGGACATCCTGCCGATTCTCGGCCTGTCGGACATCGTCATCTTTCCCGGGATGGTCGCGCCGTTGCTCGTGGAGACGGCGGGAAGCATCCGGTTGATTGACGATGTGGTGGCTGGTGACCGCTTCATTGGCCTGGTGCTGCAAAAGAAGGCTGACGTCGAAAACCCGAAGCCGGACGACCTTTGGACCCATGGTTGCGCGGTGCGCGTGCTGAAGATGCTGACGTTTCCCGACAACACCGTTCGTGTCCTGGTGGAAGGACTGCGGCG
>DATEKZ010000702.1:0-4199 GCA_035277185.1 Verrucomicrobiia bacterium | reverse complement strand
AAGGAAGAAGGCGATAAGGTCGCTCCCGAGTTGAAGGTTACGGCGGAGACCCCTCCGACGTTTCTGGTGATGTCGCAGGACGACGGTGTGCGCGTCGAAAACGCGCTATTCTACTATCTCGCGTTGAAGAACGCGAAGGTGCCAGCCGAACTGCACGTTTATCCGACGGGCGGTCACGGTTACGGCCTGCGTCGCACGGAGCATTACGTCACGACTTGGCCGGATCGGGTGGCGGATTGGATGAAGAGCCGCGGCGTGCTACAGCGAAAGTAGTGCGCGGCTGCGGCCTGTGATACGCGACTTTCATCGGAAAGTCCCGGCTCGTCAGTCAATTTTGCACCGTTCGAGAGCGAGTCCCTTCAACCCCTTGCCAGAAATGGCAGTAACCAGTTCCTCCGACACAATGATCGCGTGTTTCCATTCCACAGGCCTGAACAGGTGCACAGTAGTTGGAACCTTGGCGCTCGTGATGACCATCTCATAGACGCCCATGAGAGTTCCGTCCTCATCCGATCGGCCGACCACCGATTTCTCCAGATCCAAACACGGAACAGAGGAAAGTATATTCAGGAGCTTGTATCCGAAGACACGAGATTCAAATCCCATTTCAAACAGTGGCGCCTCGAAGACTTGCACATCGTTTGACACCAGCGGCCAGATCAACTCCATGAGTCTGTCGGAGCAAATCGGCCAGGAAAGCGGATTGGCCAAATAATCAACCGGTTTAGCCTTACCGGAGTTCACGTAGTTTCTCACGCTCTCAGGGAGAGCTTCCGGAAAAGCTTTGCTCTGCCAAAATACGGTGTGGTCGAAGTCTCCGAGGACATATTGCTCCACCGAGATCGAATCCTCAGGGAAATCGTTGTAAATGACCTTGTAGAATCCTGCTGGCCCTGCTTTCACGCGTCAGGTCTCCGTAGAATCTTTCCAAAGTCGCCTTCGACCGGTTCAATTTCGATCCGTCCACCCGTAGCGGGGAGCCTTGCCTTACTTTCACTGCCCACGGGCGTTGGTGTCGCTGCCGGCAGCGGAAGGCTGGCGGCGGATGACTCATCAACGTCGCTTTCAGACGATTCCGGGTGCTGATCGGGCAGATACCAGTTCGTCCGTTTGTCGAGCCAATTGGCGTACCGCTGGAACGTCCACATGCCGTGCTCGGCTCCGATTTCGAGGACCGAGGCGATTTTGAAAAAGTCGCGGCTGCGGACGTGGGCCTTCACTGGATTGGTGGGTATTAGAATCTCACATTCCGGCACACGAATATTCAGGTCCGGCCGAAAGCGCAGCCGTTGGGCAACGACGGCCACGAGACAGTCGGCCAGCTGCGCCGCCACACTGCTTTGAATGTCCGAGGGGAATGCGGCCACCACTCGCTGCAATGCCTCGACGCAGGTTGAGGAATGGACTGTGGCCATGACCAGATGGCCGGTTTCCGCAGCGTTTAAGGTGAGCCGCATTGTTTCCGGATCACGCAGTTCACCCACCATCAATACGTCGGGATCTTCCCGCAACGCATCGAGCAGCGCCTGCTCAAAGCTCGGGGTGTCGCGGCCGACCTCGCGTTGGCGGATGTAAGCGCGACGCGGCCGGAAGGTGTATTCGATGGGACTCTCGATCGTCACGACGTGCCGGGCTTCGGTCAGGTTGATCTCCTGAATCAACGCGGCGAGCGTCGAAGACTTGCCCGATCCGGTCGAGCCGCTGATCAGAATCAGACCGTGATGATGCGCCACCAGTTTCTTCAGGTCTGGAAGAAGGTTCAATTTTTCCAGAGTGGCTTGAAATGCGGCGAGCAGCCGAATGGCGAAGCCGGCTCCCCGCGCGGTCTGCAAAACGTTTATTCGGCAACGGACGCCGTTGAGGGTCTTCGAAAGGTCGAAGGAACGCCGCTCCAGAAACTGCTGCCAGCCGGCTTCGCCGATGATCTCACGCGCCCACGTGTAAAGAATATTGGCGGATACGGGTTCGCCGACGGTCCGGAGCACGCCACGAACGCGCAGTGCCGGCGGCAAACCGGCTTCCAGATGCACGTCGCTGGCACCTTGCTGACGGGCGACGGCGATGAGGGATTCCAGGGTCATGGTTTCACCGACCGAGCAGTTGACTAAACGGGCGGCACCGGAAAGTTTCGGGCTGATAATCCGTGGGTCACGGACTGATGTCACGCCAACATTTGCTCGCTTTCCGGCGTAAATTGAGGCAGAAAAGTTACGGATGGAAACTGTGGCTCTCGCACAAGCACCCGTTGTGGCGCGAGTCAGAACGAGAGCGGCATTGCCGTGGTACTGCTACACCGTCATATGCGGCGCCACGAGCATCATCATCGGTATCCTCTGGGATATCTCGTGGCACAGGACGATCGGCCGCGACACGTTCTGGACGCCGGCGCACATGGCGATTTATCTCGGCGGATTGCTCGGCGGCCTCACCAGCAGCTGGCTCGTGTTGAGGATGACCTTTCGGGGAACGCCGGAAGAGAAGGCCGGCGCGGTGCGATGCTGGGGCTTCCACGGACCGTTGGGCGCGTGGGTCTGCATCTGGGGCGCGCTGGCGATGTTGACCTCGGCGCCTTTCGACGATTGGTGGCACAATGCCTACGGTCTCGATGTGAAAATCCTCAGCCCGCCGCACACGGTGCTGGCGCTCGGCATGTGGGGGGTGGTGCTCGGTGCGTTGATGATGGTGTTGCGCGCGCAAAACCTCGCGCCACCCGATCAGCCCGCCCCGGGTCGATGGCTCTTCATTTACGCCTCCGGGGTGCTTGTGGCGATGGCGGCGGTGTTCCTCATCGAATACAGTTGGCCGAACCACCAGCGGACGCGCACGTTCTATCAGCTCTCCGCGGCAACGTATCCGGTTTATCTGATCGGCATGGCGCGCGCGTCGAAGTTCCGCTGGGGCGCGACATTGATCGCCGGCGTTTACATGGCGGTCATGGCGCTTTCCTGCTGGATTCTGCCGTTGTTTCCAGGCCGCCCGCTTCTCGGCCCGATTTACAACCCGGTCGATCGCTTCGTGACGCTGGCGTTTCCGTTGTTGCTCGTTGTGCCCGCGTTTTTTGTCGATTTGCTCCGGGGTTGGATCGGCCACGGCCGCGGGTGGCGTCGCGATTGGCTGCTCGTGCTGCTGGCCGGTCCGGCGTTTCTCGCGACGTTCTTCGTGGCACAATGGCTCTTCTCCGCATTCCTTCTCAGCCCGGCGGCGGAAAACTGGTTCTTCGCCGCGGATCGACACTGGGATTTCAGCGACCCGCCTGGCGACTGGCACAAACGGTTCTGGCACGAAGGAAATTCGCAATGGAATCCGCCCGTGACCTGGAGCGGCATCGGGTGGGCGGTCTTATGGGCGGTGTGCGCCACACGCGTCGGGTTGTGGCTGGGCAACTGGATGGCAAGGGTACAAAGATGATCCCGGGGGAAGCACGCGCGGCCCGCGTGTTCCGTTTGGATTGGGCCCTTGAACCGATGGAAAACATCCAACATTCAACACCCAACGTCCAACACCCACTGCGGTCCATGGGCTGTTCCTTGGATGTCGGGCGTTCGATGTTGAATGTTGAATGTTCCCAAGCGGTTCATGGGGAGGGGCGGGCTTACGGGTTCAAGGACGCAATGCGCGCACAAAGTCCGGGGCATTCTCTCCCTGTGGTTAAAGAGCATCGCCTCCCAATCGCCGCACTCGCCATTGGCTTGGTCCTGATTTTTCTTCCGTTCACCGCGCTGGCCCACGTGGGCAGTCCCAACGTCTTCTTCGAAGGGATGGCCGGGTCTTATCCGGTGCGCGTCACGATCCGTCCGCCGGGCGTGATTCCCGGGCTGGCGGAAATCAGCGTGCGCGTCCAGGCAGGGAAAGCGGACCGCGTCACCGCGCTGCCGGTGCATTGGAACGCGGGCAGGAAGGGCGCCCCGCCGCCGGACTAGGCCGGACTTGTCCGTGGCGAAACTAATCTCTACAGCGCCGAACTCTGGTTCATGAAGGGCGGAGCGGAGAGCGTCGAGGTCGAGATCACCGGCGACCGCGGACAGGCGTCGGTCATTGTGCCCGTCAACGCCGTCGCGTTTCGCCGGCTGGAAATGCCGGCGTTTCTGGGATGGTTGCTGGCGCTCCTGGGCGTCGTTCTGGTTTCGCTGGCGGTCAATATTATCGGGGGCGCGATCCGGCAAAGTATCCTTGCTCCCGGTCTCGACCCGGACGCGGGG
>DATEKZ010000701.1:0-4002 GCA_035277185.1 Verrucomicrobiia bacterium | reverse complement strand
CCCGGCATCGAGCAGGTGAAGCTCTACAACAGCGGTAGTTTCTTCGATCCACGAGCGATCCCCCTGGAGGATTATTCGGCGATTGCAGAACGCGTGCGCGAATTTGAACGAGTCATCGTCGAATGTCATCCGGCGCTCGTGGGCGGACGGTGTTCGAAGTTTCGTGACCTTTTGAACGACCGTAGCAGCCGACGTAAGGAGGCTCATTCTTCAGAGTCCGAAATTGATCGGAGCCTCCTTACGTCGGCTGCTACCAAACTGGAAGTCGCGATGGGACTGGAAACCGCGCATCCGGAGGTCCTCGAGAAGTTGAACAAACGGATGACGCTCGATGATTTCAGGCGCGCCGCCGGTTTCCTGCGCACGAACGACATCGCGCTGCGAGTTTTCGTGTTGGTCAAACCACCGTTCGTCCTCGATGAAGCCGAGGCGTTGCACTGGACGAAGCGCTCGATCGATTTCGCGTTCGACTGCGGCGCCACGGTGGTGTCGCTGATTCCGGTGCGGCAGGGCAATGGCGCATTGGAAGAGCTGTCGCGGCGCGGTGAATTTTCGCCGCCCCGGCTGGGGACGCTGGAAGCGGCATTGGATTACGGGGTGGGTTTGCAGCGAGGGCGGGTGTTCGCCGATTTGTGGGATCTGGAAAGGTTCTCGGGCTGTTCGGCCTGTTTTCCCGAACGTCGCGACCGGTTGCATGCAGTGAATCTTCGACAGGAGATGCGGCCGAGAATCGGCTGCGAATTCTGCAAAACATAGATCGTGCAAACAAATCTGTTGGGATTCACGGAGCGCGGTCCCGCAACGGCGGGACCGCTTGAACGTCCGAAACGGTAATGTCATCGGGCCGGAACGGCGTTCACGTCCGGACCGAACAACGCGTTGTGAATCCCGGCGGGAACCTGTGCCGCGGTCTTCTGCATCATCGCGTTCGCCGCGTCTCCCTTGCCCTCGGCGAGAAGCAGGGATGCTTCGGACAGGCCGGCTCCGGCGTCGCGCCATTGCCGATGTTGTGCGTCGAGCCGCGCGAGCGGCGTGCCGGCAAGCGGGCGGCCGCGCAGCTCATTGAGGAAAGCGTGCAGACGGCGCCCGACGAACGACGGTGTTTTTCCACGCGGAGATCCGGCATGAGCGAGCGGCCCGAGGATTTCGAGCCACGGCTCGTCCTCGCGATTTCGCTGCGCCTGAGCAAATCGCGCGTCCTTCGGTTCCAACGGACCGGCCAGGAACATCCAGAGTCCGGCAGCGTGCGCCAGGGAGGCATTGGCTGGATCGGGCTTCAGTTCACGGATACGGCGTTCCACCAATGCCGGATCGAGCGGGGTTTCGTCGAGCCGGCCGATGAGCGCGACCGCCGGTTCGTGTGGCGCAAAGTCTCCGCGCCAGAGTGTCGTGTGTGGAAACACGTCCAGGAAGGTGGCGGCGACAATATCGAACTCCTCCTCGGACAACTGAAACATCGGCAGCCATTGGCAAAAAATCCCGCCACGCGCGAGCGATCTCCGGACGCTGGCGAAATGCTCGATTGTATAAAGCGCCGCTTCACCCCGGCGCCACGGCACGACCAGATCACCCACGATCACGTCAAACTCGCGGAGCGAACCGCGAAGATAGTTGCGTGCGTCATCGGCAACGACCTCAACCCTGGATGACGTGACGACGCCAAGGTTTGCCCCGACAAAGTGTTCGCGCGCGGCATCGATCACTTCCGGCACGATCTCCATCGCCGTCACCTTCTCGACGGGATGCAGCAGTGCCGCGCCCGCGGTGATGCCGGTGCCCAGTCCCAGAAACGCGACGCGGCGCGGCGCCGGATGGAGCAGCAGCGGCACGTGACCCTGCATCCGTTCGTCGCCGGTGGAAGCCGTGCCGCCGAGCACGTAGAAATTGTTCAACCTGATTCGGCGACTGTCGCCCTTCTCGACCACAGCGACGATGCCGTGACTGCTTTCGTTCAAGGCCAGCAGTTTCTCTCCCTGGTTGTCGCGAGTCCTGGTCCTCGGAAGTTTGGCCGGATTCAAGAGGAAAAATCCGATCACCAGCAGGCCGAAGGTGATGGCGCGTCGTGGTGAAAACCGGCGTGACGTCGGACCCGCGCCGAAGCAGTAATCACCGGCCACAACCATCGCAACGCCGACAAGGACCAGGCTCGTCCACAAACCCAGTGTTGCGGGAAGCACGAACGCGGCGACCAGCGATCCGCCGATGGCGCCCGCGGTATTGACGCCGATCAAGCCGCCCAGCACGCGACCGGGCAGTTGATCGCTCGTTTGACCGGCCATCTCCATCAGGAGCGGGAGAACCATTCCCGCCATCAGCGTTGGCGCGAAAACAGTCGGCAGGGTGAGCCACAATATCTTCATCCCGTACGACCCCCATCCGCCGGCGCCATTGATGTACGACAGTCCGTCAGTGAGCGAGTAGAACAAAAGCGGGGTCAGAAAAACGAGTGTGCCGCCGGCAATCCATCCAACGCCGAGCAACCGTGCCGGATTCCAGCCGAATCGCAACAACTCGCGTGCAAGCGCCGCGCCACCGGCCAATCCCACGAGCAATACTGCGACCACGACCGAGAACGCATGGATCGAGTTTTCGTGGACCTGGGCGAACATCCGCGACCAGACCACCTGGAGGATGAACACCAAAAAGCCCGACAAGGCCGCAAACACGCCCAGCACGCGAGGGGACAACACCGCCTTCGCCGCGATCTGCGGTGCCGGCCTTTTGACGGTCTGGGTTAACGGAGGTTTTTGTTCACCGGGATCAAGGGCCCACGCGATGGCGCCGATCAGCAAGCTTGCGGCGATGCATATCCCATAGCTTGCTGTGGCGGTGAGGTTTGGAAGCCAGAAGAATGGGACACTGAAAGCGCCCAGGGCTGCGCCGAAGGTGTTGGCCGCGTAAAGTCCACCCGCGCTGACGCCGAGTTGGCGGTGTTCGGCTGCGATGGCCTGGCCGAGGAGTGGGACCGTGCCACCCAGGCAAAAAGTGGGAATAAAGAGCGCCAGCATCGCCAGCACCGTTTTGACGGCGGCGAATCCGGCGGGTGAGCCGGACATTGCCTGGTACAGGGAAGGATAGAAATGGTCGTATAGCCGAAGCAACGGGTCAACCAGCAGCGCTCCAATTCCGGCTCCAATCTCCAGCAGCCCGTAAACGCGCAACGGTCGTCGTGAACGGACGGCGCGGCCGCCAATCACGATGCTGCCTGCGGTGAAACCAAGGAACACAGCGGCGAGCGTGGCGGCAACAGCAGGCGTGGTCGCGCCGAAAACCGCGGTAAAGCGGCGCATCCAAAGGATTTCGTAAACCAGCGCGAGAGCGCCGGAAGCGAACAGGAGCAGATGCAGCGCAAGGCCAGGGAAGCGGCGCGGTTCCCGTTGCGCTGGATTTTGTGCGCGTCGCCGTTGGGATGTCATGCGCGGGCGAACCGGCCCAGAGGAGCGCGGCCTTCCAGGCCGCAGCGCATCCGCATGGAGCAGGTCTTTGGAATAGTCCGTGACGCTTTCCGCTGGCGAATCCGCTGCGCCCAGGATGGGCACGCTCCGGGGCTCCTTTCCGTTGGACTGCGAGGATCAAGGAGACAGTTCTCGTCGGCAGAAATATTCTTCAAAGGCGGACGACCTCTATTCCTTCACGGGCAATACGTGGATCGCCTTGATCACGAGTTCGACCGTATCGCCAACCTTCAGGTCAAGATCCTGAACCGACTCGGTCGTCAGGACGGACGCCATCCGCGTTGGAGTCGTCACGTCGAACTTCACGAGCGACATGACTTGATCGCTCTTGATGGAGGTGACCTTGGCCGTGATCTTGTTTCTGGCTCCGTATTTCATAACAAAGTTCTTTTGATTTTCGACTGGACGCAAAAGCCTGCCGTCACGGCCCCGAAAGAAACAAGATCAAACCGGCGGGAGTTTTGTCTGCGGGCGCATCTCAAAAACTTGCAACCGCGCGGATATTCGGCCGCTTCCTTTCCCCTCACCCCAGCCCTCTCCCTCGGGG
>DATEKZ010000700.1:0-4302 GCA_035277185.1 Verrucomicrobiia bacterium | reverse complement strand
GCAGGCCCGACTCAGTCCCGATGCGCCGTGAAAACCAGCGTGAATCGGACGCATCTAACACCACCATCGGAGTGCGCCCGTCCTCGGGCGCAGAAAGCCTCGATAATAGGAAAGATGTCCACGAGTCCTCACGCGCTGGGCGGCCGAACGTTTGCTGCGCCCGGGGACGGCCGCACTCCGATCCCAATGCACCGTCCGGTGGGTGTCAAGACGCGCCGGGGGCATCCGCGGGAAAACCTGGCGGGTGGACAATCCACACGTGCTATGGATAGGATGCGGGAACAGTCGGGCCCGTAGCTCAGCGGTTAGAGCAGGCGACTCATAATCGCTTGGTCACAGGTTCAAATCCTGTCGGGCCCACCAAGTTCGACCCTGCGAAATCGGAACAGCGGCCGCGCGTCTCCTCGTCGGATCAATTGGACCCGATGATACGCCCTGCGTCCGGTCCCGCCACCACATCGATCCCTTGCGGCCACGCTTCCTGAGGCTCGAATCCAAGCAGTTTTCGCGCGGGTTCCGGATCGAAACGGAGACGGCGCGTCGGTTTGCTGGCGGCATAGACGATCGCAAAGCGAACGTCGGGAGCCGCCACCGCACAGGCAAAAAACCGCCCGGCGTCGCCGGGGCTGAGATAGACATCCTGCGCCCAATCGGTCGCCGCGATCTCCCGCACCTGCTCCGGTGTTCGGGGGCACCAGCCCAGGCGAACCACGATCACACTGATGCCATGCGTCTCCGCGTAACCGCGGCCGATCGATTCGAGAAACATCTTGGTGGCGGCATACCAGTAACGGGGACTGGGCGGGTCCTCAACGCGGACGGGCCACGGTCCGTTCCGTTGCTGCCACCAGTTGACCTGGCCGCTGCTGGCCAGGATCAAACGCCGTACGCCTGCCAGCCGCGCCGCTTCCATAACGTGATAGACGCCGACAATATTATTCGGCAGCAACCTGGTCAGGAAGTCGTCGTCATCGGGAGTTGCCGCCAAGTGAATCAACGTGCCGGCTCCATTGGCGGCCCGCCGGATGGCGTCACCGTCGTTGATGTCGCCAACAACGCAGTCGCCCAATCCTGAGGTCATTACGAAGTCAAAGCCGCGAACCGGCGTGCCGCGTGACTTTAGCTCGGCAACCACGGCGCGCCCGATTCGTCCGGCCGAGCCGACAACCAGCACACTGTTACTCATGTTCATATGCGGTGAGCGCTGTGGGCCCGGGTCGGATTCCCGAAACTTCGCCAAACCCGCTTCGTCAGGGTCGCCGTCCCCGAATCCGGAGGGCCCCGGCCTCAAATCCCTTCACCGGGCATCAGCGGCATGTCGTACGTGGCCGCCACTTCGGGTGAAAGCATCTCGCCTTCGCGGGAAAGAACCCGGTACTGCCGAATCTGGAAAGAAACGTCCATGCCCTCGGCGAGACCTTGAAAGGCATAGTCCTCCTTGGTCATCCGCGCCCGGATCAGGAGCCCGCTGGGAAGTTCCAATTCGACGCGCAACATGATACCGAGGAAAAAAGTGTGACGCAGTGTGGCGCGATAGCGGTAGGCCTTGAGGTCGGACGAGATCTGAACGGCGTAGGGACGAAATCCGATCCTCAATCGCTGGCCCTCGGGTACTCCATGCGAGGGGAATTCCAGTTCGTTGAGGTAGGCGGCGCTGTTGCGGACTTCCAGCTCCAACACGTTCATGACGCCAATGAACCGGGCGACGAATTCGTTCGCCGGCTGCTCGTACACCTCGCGGGGCGTGCCGATCTGTTCGAGGTTGCCGCGCGAAAAAATCGCGATGCGATTCGACACCTCCATTGCCTCCTCCTGGTCGTGCGTGACGAAGATGGTGGTCACATTGATCTCGTGGTGCAGCGTGACGAGCCATTCGCGGAGTTCCTGGCGGATCTTGGCGTCCACGGCGCCGAAAGGTTCATCCAGCAGCAATACGCTCGGCTTGGACGCCAGGGCGCGGGCGATGGCGACGCGTTGCCGTTGGCCCCCGGAGAGCTGGTGCGGGTAGCGTTTGTCGAGACCTTCGAGCCCGAAGAGTTCGAGCAGTTCGGCCACACGCGCCCGGATGTCGGCCCGCTTCCACTTCTTGATCTTGAGGCCGAAGGCGATGTTTCGGAACACGTTCATGTTCTTGAACAACGCGTAATTCTGGAAAACGAATCCGATGTTGCGCTGCTGGACGGAAAGATCGTTGACGCGCTGTCCGCGGATCATGACGTCGCCCGTGGTCGGAATTTCCAACCCGGCGATCATGCGGAGCACCGTGGTCTTGCCGCCGCCGCTCGGCCCGAGCAGCGCCATCAACTCGCCCTCGTTGACCGCGACGCTGACGTTGTTGACGGCGGTGACGTCGCCGAACTGTTTGCCGACATTTTTAAGCTCGATGCTCATTCAGGATGCTCTTCAACGACTTGACGTCTTCTCCGGTTCTGGCGCGGTCTGCTGGGCCCGCTCGTAATCGCGGGCCTGCTTCCATTCCAGCAGCGTTTTCAGTCCGAGCGTCAGCAACGCCAGCAGCGCGAGAAGGCTCGCGACGGCAAACGCCGCCGTCGCGTTGTACTCCTGGTAAAGCTTTTCGACGCGCAACGGCATGGTATCCGTGACGCCGGTGATATGGCCCGAAACGACCGAGACCGCGCCGAACTCACCCATCGCGCGGGCGTTGCACAGGATAATCCCGTAGAGCAACCCCCACTTCACCGACGGAAGGGTGACGCGCCAGAACGTCTGCCAGCCGCTCGCCCCGAGCGTCAAGGCCGCTTCTTCCTGTTCGGTGCCGGTGGCCTGCATGACCGGAATCAGTTCGCGCGCGACGAATGGAAACGTGATGAACACGGTGGCGATGACGATGCCCGGCACGGCGAAGATGATCCTGATGTCGCGCTCGTCGAGCCATTTTCCGAAGTAACCCTGCAACCCAAACAGTACGACGAAGATCAGCCCGGCCACGACCGGCGAAACGGCAAACGGCAGGTCGATCAGCGTGACCAGCAGCGACTTGCCCCGGAACTGGAACTTCGCCACCGCCCAGGCAGCCGCGACGCCGAACACCAGATTGAGCGGCACGCTGATGGCCGCAACGGTCAGCGTCAGACGAATCGCCGCCTTCGTGTCCGGATCAACCAGGGCGCTCCAGTACACCTGCCAGCCCCTGGAGAGCGCCTGGACAAAGACGTTCAGCAGCGGCACCAGCAGAAAGACCAGCACGAAGACGAGCGCAATGGTAATAAGGATCCATTTCACGAACGGTGATTCTTCGGTGCCGCGTTGCGACTTGCTGCGGCCCCGGCGCCAGTGGGCTGTTCCTTCTTCTCCCATGTCAGTTCTGGTAACGGCTCGCCCAGCGTTCGAGCAGGTTGATGGTGATCAGCAGCACGAACGAAATGATCAGGAGCACGACCGCCAGCGCCATGGCGCCGGTGTAATCGTATTCTTCGAGCCGAATGACGATGAGCAGCGGGGCGATCTCCGATTCGTACGGTTTGTTGCCGGCAATGAAGATGACCGAGCCGTATTCGCCAACGGCGCGCGCGAACGCCAGGGCGAAGCCGGTGAGCACGGCCGGCAGGAGCGTTGGCGCGATGATGGTAAGAAAAGTGCGCAATCGGCCCGAGCCGAGAGTCGCCGCCGCCTCCTCCACCTCCCGTTCGAAGCTCTCCAGCACCGGTTGCAGTGTGCGCGTCACGAACGGCAAGCCGACGAATGTCAACGCAATGACGACCCCGAGTGGAGTGAAGGCGCCGTTGACACCAAGCGGCACGAGAAATTTTCCCAGCCAGCCGGTTTGGGCGAAGAGGTTCGCCAATGTAAGACCGGCCACCGCCGTCGGCAGGGCAAACGGAAAATCGACGAGCGCATCCAGGAACCGGCGCCCGGGAAAGCGATAACGGACCAGCACCCAGGCCAGCAGCGTGCCAAAGACGGCGTTGATGCCGGCGGCGATGAGAGAGGCGCCGAACGTCAGCTTGTAGGCCGCGAGAGCGCGGTCATCGGTGGCCAGCCGCCAGAAATCCACCAGCGACAGATCCAGCACGCGCAAGAACAGGCCGCCGATGGGAATCAGCACGATCACGCCGAGATAGAACAGCGTGTAGCCCATCGACAGCCCGAAACCCGGAAGCGCATTGAATCTTTTTTCCACCACGTTGCGTATGCCCCAGAGTAGCCGTGCCGCTCAAACGCGCACAATAGCAGAAATGAATGAACCTCTTCTCACGCACCCCGATTGATCCTGGCGGACCCGCCAGACTCCCGGGTCGGGCCAGCCCCGGCCGAAAATCAACGGCGCCTTCCGCCGTGCTC
>DATEKZ010000699.1:0-4383 GCA_035277185.1 Verrucomicrobiia bacterium | reverse complement strand
TGTGGCGGTCGAGAGCTTCTCCCTCTCCCCGGGGGAGAGGGCCGGGGTGAGGGCGAGCGTCGTCTCCAACTGAATCGTTCCGGCTCGGGGAGAGAGAGCGACGATGCCGTTCTCCGACGCTGCTTCTCCTTGGGGAAAGGGGAAACGCGACGCACCGAAGTCCAGGGATGCGATAGCACAGATGCGCCCCTGACTGTCCGCGTGTCCGGCCATTCGCCTTGTCCGTCTCGCCTGCCTTTGTTAGCGTCGGCCCCCAACACATGAGCTCGCCCGCCACACCATCGAAGCCTGTGTTGCGTCCCGCGCTGCGTCTCCAGGAAGGCGGACTGCTCGTCGTGATTGTTCTCCTCGGCCTGTTGCTCACTTTCTTTGGCGGCACGGTCAAGAGGGCGGAGTTCCGGGAGAATGCCGCCGGTGAGACGGAGCGGGTAATGGTGGAGAAGAACAAGTTTCTCAACGCCCGGAACCTGATCAACCTGGCCAAGGATACCAGTTTCATCGCCATTATGGCGGTCGGTATGACCTTCGTGATAGTCTCGGGCGGAATCGACCTGTCCGTGGGCGCCATCTACGCGCTCGCGTCGGTATTCGGCGCGCTGGTGTTCCATTACTACGGGCCGGAAGGACCCGCGGCAGGCTCCGGGATGATGGGCGCCGTTTTGGGCACCTTGGCATGCATCGGCGCCGCCATACTGTGCGGCCTGTTGAACGGAAGTATGATCGTCGTTCTGCGGGTTCACCCGTTCATCATTACCCTTGGCATGATGGCGATCTTGCGAGGTGTTGCGTTCGTCCTCACCAAAGGCCAGAGCATCGGGTCGTTTCCTGCCGCCTTCCGGGATGTTGTGGCCAACCCGACGCTTCCCGGCTCGGACGGTCGAGTGTCATTGGCGGTTGGAGGCGTATCGATGGTCCCATTGATGGTGATGGTACTGGTGACTGTGCTGGGGGGGATTTACTTGTCCCGCATGGCCGCCGGCCGGCGCATCTACGCGATCGGCGGCAACGAGCTCGCCAGCCGTTACAGCGGCGTGCGAGTCGGACTCGTGAAACTAAGCGTGTATGTGATCTCGGGACTGACGGCCGGCCTCGCGGCCCTGCTGGCGCTCGGTTACTACGGCAGTGCTTCGTCCGGAGACGGCCAGGGCTACGAGTTGAACGTCATTGCTGCCGCGGTCGTCGGTGGAGCCAGTCTTTCGGGTGGCAAAGGTTCGGCCCTGGGCGCGCTGCTAGGCGCGCTGGTCATCCAGATGATCAGCACCGGCATCGTCATCCTCGGCATCGACCAGAACTATAGCCAGATCATCATCGGCGCAGTGGTCATCCTGGCCGTCGTGCTGGACCAGTTGAACTCCTGGCTCGCAAAACGCCGGCTTGTCGCACGAACGGGAGCCCACTAAACTTCGCCCAAGTCACCCTATGAAAACGCTCAAATTGACCCTGATCGCGGCATTAGTCCTCCCACTCCTCAACGCCACACCTGCGCAGGCACAAAAAAAATCCTACACTATCGGCCTCGTCGCCAAGTCCCAGGGCAACCCCGTCTTTCAGGCGGCCCGCGTCGGCGCCAACGACGCCGCTCGCGACCTCGGCAAGAAGCACGGCCTCGAGATCAAGATCGACTGGCGCACGCCGAACGAAGAAGACGCCCAAAAGCAGGCCGAAGCCATCGAACAACTCGCCATCAGCGGCGCCGACGGCATCGCCGTCAGTTGTTCGGATGCCAACAAACTCACCGACGCCATCAATTCCGCGGTGAAGAGCGGGGTGCCGGTGGCGACGTTCGATTCCGATGCGCCGGCCAGCAAACGCTTCGTCACTTACGCCATCGACGATGTCCAATGCGGCGAGCGCGTCCTTGAGGAGTTGGCCAAAACCATGGGCGGGAAAGGCGTCGTCGCCATTCTGGCCGGCAATCAGAACGCCCCGAACCTCCAGAAACGCGTGCAAGGCGTGAAGAACGCCGCGAAGAAATTTCCCGGCATTACCATCCGCGACACCTACTATCACAAGGAAACCCCGCAGGACGCCGCCGCCAAGGTCGAGCAGGTCATGCAGGCCAACCCGGACATCACCGGGTGGGCGATGGTGGGTGGGTGGCCGTTGTTCACCGACAATGCCCTCAAGTGGCAGCCTGGCACCGTCAAGTGCGTCTCGGTCGATGCCCTTCCACCGCAACTCGCGTATCTTCGCAGCGGTCACGTTCAACTGCTGCTGGCCCAGCAGGTCTATGAATGGGGCTATCGGTCAGTGGAGCACCTCATCAACAAGGTTCACCTCAAGAAAGACCCGGCGAACGTCAAAGACGTAAGTTCGTTGGTCTCGGTGACTAAAGAAAACGCCGATGAATTCGCGAAGAACTGGGAGAAGTGGCTGCCAAAGTAGCCTGCTTATGCGCAACTATTCAGTCATATACGCTAACTGCATCTTTTGGTTTTTGATTCTCCTCGTGGGTTCTGGCACTGGTTGGGGAGTGGAAATCATCGCCCATCGCGGCGCCTCCTACGACGCGCCTGAAAATACCCTTGCCGCCGTCAAATTGGGCTGGGAACAGGCCAAAGATGGCGTCGAAATCGATATTCATCTGTCCAAGGACGGGAAGATCGTCGTCATTCACGACCCCGACACCAAACGTATCGCGGGCGTGGACAGGAAAGTCGCCGACCAGACCTTGTCCGAGTTGCGCGCCCTGGACGCGGGAAAATGGAAAGGCACCCCGTGGATCGGCGAAAGGATTCCCACACTTGAAGAAGTGCTCGCGACCGTCACCGATGGCAAGCGGCTCTTCATCGAAATCAAATGCGGTCCGGAAGTCCTGCCGGAGCTGAAACGCGTGATCGGAGCCAGTCGCAAAAAACCGGAACAACTCGTCATCATCGCGTTCAGCTACGAGGTCGCGAAGCGCGCCAAGGCCGATCTGCCCGCCATCCAGACTTACTGGCTCTACGATTGGAAGAAGGACAAGGACACCGGCGCGGAGTTTACACCTGAAGAAATTATCGCGAAGGCCACGGCGGCCGGCGTGGACGGGATCGACGTGAGCTTCAAAGGGCCGGTTGACGCCGTGTTCGTTCGGAAGGCCAAATCGGCGGGCCTGAAGGTTTATGTCTGGACCGTGGATGATCCGGACGTGGCGAAAGAACTGGTTGCTGCCGGCGTGGACGGGATCACGACGAACCGGCCGCGATGGCTGCACGAAAGGCTTGATCGAGCCCGCTAAACACGTGGAATCTGTTTTTCGGAAAAGGAACACCTCCAAATTTTGACGTTACCTGAGGCTATGAGCCGTGCTTCCCCCTCACCCGGTCTTCGACCACCCTCTCCCCCAGCCGGAACGATGCAGTTAGAGAATTGGCTCGCCCTCACCCTGGCCGAGGGAGTTTCTGTCTTTCGCCGAGACTTCGTCCGCAGCCCCAGAAGAGGGAACTCACTTCGGCCACGCTCGGACGAATCACGGGATGGTGAGGTTCGGCGAGGCGGTCGAAAGCTTCTCCCTCTCCCCGGGGGAGAGGGCCGGGGTGAGGGCGAGCGTCCTATCCGACTGAATCGTTCCGGCCCAGTGAGGGAGAGGGACGGGGTGAGGGGGCGCGGTTCATGGAAAGTCGCTTTCGCGTCATTTCGCGTATTTCGCGGGCAAACAAGATGTCTTTCCTGACTTTTGGCGGTATCACGAAACGGTTCCCCGGCGTTCTGGCGCTCGACGGCGTGAGCTTTGACGTGGCGCGCGGCAGTTGCCATGCGCTCATCGGCGAAAACGGCGCCGGCAAAAGCACCCTCGGAAAAATCCTCGCCGGCGTTTACACGGCTGACGAAGGCGAGATCCGCCTCGATGGCAAGCCGGTTCACCCCGCAAATCCACTCGTCGCGAGGCAACTGGGCATTGCCATGGTGCATCAGGAACTCGCCTTCTGCCCGAACCTCACCGTCGCGGAAAACCTTTGTCTGGGCGACCTGCCGCGGCGCGCCGGATGGGTTGACCGGGCAACCATGCGTCAACGCGCGCGCGCCATGTTGCGCGAGATCGAGGCGGACATTGATGTGGACCGTCCGATTGGCGAGCTTTCCACGGGCTTGGAACAGATCGTTCAGATCGCCGCCGCCGTCGGCACAAACGCGCAGGTCATCGTCATGGACGAACCGACCAGTTCATTGTCCGCGCATGAAAGCGAGCATCTCTTTCACTTGCTGGCGCACCTGAAGGAACGCGGCATCACAGTCATCTACGTTTCGCATCGCATGGAGGAAGTCTTCCGGCTCTGCGATTCAGTCACCGTGCTGAGGGATGGCCGCCACGTTGTGACCGAGACCATCCGCGAAACCAATCCGGACCGGGTCATCCACCAGATGATTGGCCGCGAAGTCGTGTCTCACTCGCCTCAGCAC
>DATEKZ010000698.1:0-2202 GCA_035277185.1 Verrucomicrobiia bacterium | reverse complement strand
TGAGCACGTTTTCGCTGCTCACCTGGAAATGGCGGACGGAATATCTTCTCACGACCGCGGCCTCGAGCGGCGGGCAAGTGACCGCGACGGGCGGGCCCTGGGTTCCGCAGGGCACCAACGTTTCGGTCACCGCCTCGCCGGACCCCGGACACGTCTTCATCGGCTGGACGGGCGATAGCGCGTTCACCATCACGAACCTGAACTTCCCGATGACCCGCCCGGTCAGCCTGACGGCGACGTTCGCGGCGGACGCGGACGCCGACGGCCTGGCGGACAGTTGGGAGACCGAACACTTCGGCAACCTCGCCCAGACGGCGGCGGGTGACCCGGACAGTGACGGAGTGACCAACGCCGAAGAATTCCGACGGGGCAGCGATCCGAACTTTGCGGAGACATTGATCGTGTCAGACGGTTTGAGTTCGCAATGGATCAACACGCAGCGTGATCCGGCGCTCCCAGGACAACTGGGCGTCGTGGACTTCGGCTCGGGCTATCGCGGCGCCTACGACAACAGCAACGACAACCGGTTCGGCAACGACACTACATTCGTGACAGACACCAATCTCCTGGCTGACTTCGCCAGTTTCCAAAGCCCGCGCGTGATCATTCGCTCCAACCTGTGGGATTCATCATGGTCAACGAACTTCAGCGCCAGCATGGAGTTCACGGTCGGGGACAATGACGGCAATTGTTTCTATTTCCGTTACCGCGACGAGCAGAACTGGTATCGCGCCACCGTCTGCGGTGAAACCGAAACTCCGACCCGACCGCGACTGGGCGTCAGCGTGCAGAGCCGCGTGAACGGGCAATACGCGGAAATTCCCGGCACGGTTGACCCTGGCATCTTCACCGATCCCCTCGACACGTCCGGTTACAAAAGGGTGCGGGTGACGGTCAACGCAACCAACGAAAACTTTGAGGTGCGTGTCATCGGTTGGAACTCCTTTCTACCGACTCCTGATTTTGATCCCGCCTCGGAACGCATCGTCGTGTTCACGGACGCGAATCACATCACGGGCCGGATTGGCTTCGGTCTCTGGGGACAGGGCGGCTTCGGCGGACCGAATGCCGTGAACGGCATCCCCGTCCCCTCGGGAGCCATGGTGGACAATATCGTCGTCACCGTCGGCACTTCCAACGTGTTTACGGAGAATTGGGAGACAGCGCCTCTGACCAACGGCTTCCCGGCCGGATGGATCAATCCGTTTGCCGGAGTCGGTCCGGCCACGATTGAAGGCGATTGGCAGGCGAGCGCCCACGGCACGATCATGCAGTTGTCCAATTTCGGCTCGAACACGACCGGCACCGCGTTTGAACCAAGGGCCGACGTCGATGGTCCGGTCCTGCTGGCGCCGGCCCAGGGCGAGAATTACCTGCTGGAGATTGGATTCCATCCGTTCGACGACGACGGGATCGGTTTCGTGTATAACTTTTACGACACGAACAATTATTCCCGCGTGTTCTTCGTGAGCGAGGCCACGGCGGACGGACGCGTCCCACAAGGACTCAGCGTCAGCCGCAAGAGCGCGGGGCAATGGACCAATGTTGTTGCGGGTGACAACGCGTTTATCTATCGCCCGGGCCAGCCGTTTGCGGTCGAGTTCGCCAACAATAATGGGTCCTATCGGCTGCGCGTCCGCGAACTCGAGAACCCCGCTACGACTTACGAGTGGCAATGGCAGGATGCCGCTGCAACCGGGACGAACAAATTCGGCCTCACGACGTGGGCTCAAACGGACGCCCATTTTCTCCATGCCCGGGCGTTCCGGATTCCGACCCAGGTTGTTCCCGGCGATTTCCATATCACCAGCGTCGCCGTCTCGGCCGGTAACATCGTGCTGGGCGTCACCAACCCATCGGCCTTGCCGTACGATGTGCAAGTCAACACGAACCTGGCCACAACGGCGTGGACGACGGTCGCGACGGGCCAGACGGACGCGCAATGGACGGGACCGGTTCCCACCGGGACGAGCCAGTCCTACTGGCGTCTGGCTCGCAATCCATGATGAAATAATCGCTAGGCCGCACAATTTCTATGAAACGGAATGCTCGCCCTCACCCCGCATCTCTCCATGAACCGGAGCGCGGCTGTGTCGTCCTCGATCAGCCGCAGCAGGCCGGAACTTGCCCAGTGCTGCGGCTGGTCTTCGACACAGCCGCGCTCCGACACAGCGTACCGCCCCGGTTCATGGTCCCAACGCG
>DATEKZ010000697.1:0-12157 GCA_035277185.1 Verrucomicrobiia bacterium | reverse complement strand
CCCTTGGCGGTGTGCCAGGAAGCCAGGGACAGTTCCAGCGGGAACTCAGTGCCGTCATTCCTGAGGCCGTTCAACTCGACGGTCCGGCCGATCAGTTGCTGCTGTCCTGTTCTGCCCACTCTTCCGATCCCGGTCAGGTGCGCGCGGCGGAACCGCGGTGGCACCAACAGGCTGATCGGTTGCCCCACCACTTCCGCATCGGTCCGGCCAAACATGTTTCGCGCTCCCTGGTTCCAGGTGACGATGTTGCCTTCGCTGTCCGCGAGAATGATGGCGTCAATGGCGGATTGCATGAGCGTGCGGAACTGCTCTTCGCTTTCGCGCAGGGCCACCTCGGCCTGATGACGATCGCTCACGTCGCGGGTGACAACGATGGCGTGCGTGACGCCGCCTTTCTGGCGGTAGGGGTAATAGCTGACATCAAAATAGCGCTGCCCGAGGGCCGGCATCTCGAACCAGGATTGATAGTGTACCTCTTCTCCCGCGAAGCACTGGTCCAGATTTTTTCGAACGACCGTCTCGAATGCCGACTGGCCCCAGACTTCAGCCACGGTCGAGCCGAGAATCTCCTCGCGGTCTTTTCGATGGGCGTGACAGTAGGTATCGTTGGCCGCCTCGTAGCGGTAGTTGGAGGCGATCAGCGTCAGGAATTCACGCGACGTGTTGACGATCGACTCGTAGCGTTTCCACATTTCCTCCGAGGCCTTGCGTCGGGAGATTTCGTGGCTGAGCTCGCGGTTGGTGGCGGCGAGTTCGGCCGCGCGCCGCTCCAAAGTCTCGTTGAGTTCGCGCAGCCGGTTATTGGCCGCAAGAAATCCGCGATGATGCGCCTCGAACGGAGAGAGGTTCTCCATGAAGAAAACCTCCATCGCCTCTAAGAGATCGGCCGCCCGGCAGCCCCGCGCGTCGTCGTTCAGTGTAAGGGTCGGCAACAGAACCGTCATCAGGGCCCGCTGTTGGATCTTCGCCATGTCCAACACGCCCAGTCCATGCTTGATCGCCTCCCGGCCGAGTTCATACGCCGCGTGGAGAGCATCCTCGCCGTCCTCGACCAGATATCTCCGTAACGCCTCGGTGAAGCGTTCGGTAAATTCATTTAGCGGATCCTTCATGACTCAGTCCGAGGTAACGAACAACCAGCACAAGCGCATCGTCGTTGCCTTTGAAATGGGCGGAGAGGATGCGTTCGGCGATCTGCTGCGGCGGATCGGTTGTTGTCAGGCCCTCGGAAAAACCGCTCCGAATACCATCGCTGGCCAGGATCAGGAGGTCTCCGGGAAAGAGAGGAATGAGGCTGGCCTGCAGGGCCGGCAACTGGTAGCCGACCACCCCGCCGCGGAGGAGGACGACTTCGGTCGGAGGATTGGCCCGGGCGTCTGCCCGAAGCAAGTGGCCCTCCACCGGACCGATCCCGAGCCACGTCATCGTGCCATCGAAAACGTTGAGTGAGGCGACGGTGATGGTTGCGCCGCGAGTCTTGGCGAGGGCTTCATGGCATCGCTTGATCAGCGAGATGATGGACTGATCCGCATGGGACGTAAACGTGTGGGCCGCGGTCCTGGCGGCGGCGGTGGCTTCCTGCCCGTGGCCCAACCCATCCACGACCGCCACCAGCACGCCCTGGGTGAACGGATGCACGACGTGCAGGTCGCCCGAAACCTTTTCTCCCGGCAGCGGCCGCGAGGCAAAACTCCAATCGATCGCTCGTTCCGGTTGTTGCATGAATCCGTTGACCATATCAACGCAGCCATTTTTTCATGGTGACGGTGGTTCCTTTGCCAACTTGCGAGGCGATGTCAAACTCATCCATCAGCCATTTGGCGCCGGGCAACCCAACGCCCATTCCTTTGCTGGTGGAATAGCCGTACTGCATGGCCTGTTCCACATCCGCGATGCCCGGTCCCTCGTCACGGGCGGTGACCTGGATGGCCTGCCGCCCGTTTTGATTGATGCTCTCAATGACGATCTCGCCGTGCCGGGCGTGATTGACAATGTTGCGCGCGACCTCCGAGATGGCCGCGGCCACCACCGTCGGATCGCTGCCCGTGAAACCCAGCAACGTGGCCAGCGCGCGTCCTTTCTGGCGGGCGATGACGATGTCACCGGCCGAGTTGATCGGCACACGAATCTCTTCCGAACCGGGTTTCATTTGCCCCTGCGCTTGGTCTGGGTGTCGAGAAAGGCCAGCCCTTCCTCCAAATCCAGGGCCGTGCCTACGCCTTCGAGCGTCAGGCCCAGTTGAACCATCGCAAAGGCAACCTCCGGCTGGATGCCGACGATGACTGTCTCCGCGCCGCGCAGCTTCAGCATATGGGCAATGCCGCGCAGCGTGCGGGTGGCGAACGAGTCGATGACGTCCAAAACAGTGACGTCGATGATCACACCGCGCGACCGAAACTGTCCGACGCGGTCGGCAAGATCATCCCGCAGTTGCAGCAGATCGGCATCCGAAAGCACCGACTGGATGCTGGCGATCAGGTAACCGCCTTGTTTCAGAATCGGGACATGCACGGCGTGGCATTCTTGTTCAGACCGTTTGTTCCTTCGGCGTCGGCTCGCCGGTGATGATCACCTTGTACCCGAGCAGGCGTTCGGCTTCCTCGATGCCGCCCTGCAGGTCGCCGACGGCGTTCATCTTGCTGAGATCCACACCAATCGTGACGAGGGTTTGCGCGATCTCAGAAGACAAGCCGGTGATGATGACCCCGGCGCCCATCAGACGCGAGGCTTCGACCGTCTGCACCAGGTGGTTGGCAACGGTCGAGTCGATGGTCGGAACACCGGTGATGTCCACCACCACAACCTTGGCGCGGTTCTGCCGGATACCGCGCAGGAGTTGCTCGGTCAACTGGCGCGCGCGCTGGGCGTCGATGACTCCGATGATGGGCAGAATCAGCAACCGTTCGCGGACCTGCAAGACCGGCGTGGACAGCTCGCGGATCGCCTCCTGTTGCTGGCGAATGACGCGTTCGCGTTCCTGCACGAAGCTCACACCGACGGTATTGGCGATGCGGTTCGCGGCGGGCTCGTAGGCGTCGAGTACCTGGTTGAGCAGCTCAAAGTCAGCCTGATATTTTTTGAACAAGGATCGGGCCAGCACGTCGCGCAGGAGCAACACGATGCCGAGAACCTCATGCGTTTCGACGCCGCGAGGGATGATGCGTTCCGACAGGTTGCGGGCGTAAGCCTGCAGCGCTTCGACGCTGCCGGTTTCGAGCACTTCCACGTAGTTGTCGTAAACCGACGTCGCCTCCGAGAAGATCTCCTCCTTGCTCATGGCGGTGAGCAGTTGAGCGTCGGTGATGCGCCGGGCCCACTCTTCGCGGAGTTGGGTGCGGTTCTGGCGCAGGTGCGCCACCAGTTCGCGCAAGAGGGCGACGCTGGACTCAGGCGCGCCTTGTGGGCTGACTGTATAGTTCTTCGAATCTTTCCTCTTTACCGGTACCTTCATTAACACCTCCTGTCTGCTGATTGAGTTTGGGTTCGTCGCTAGCCATCAAGTCTGCGAATCTAACGGGGCTGCTGTAGCCGCGAAATGGGGCAATCTCCGAACGCTATGGTAGGGTAAGACCCCATATGTTTTCCAAAGTTGTGGATCTGATCTTGCTGGCTCAGGATTCTATTCTCGCGCAGTTTCAGTGTGTTACGGGGACGGAGTCAATACGCAATTCTTCGGTCAACACGGCAGCCACGTTGAGGATGGGTCCGCCTCTCGTTAGCCGTCTCGGGTCTATCGCCCTTACGATTTCAGGTTTTCACCTACTATTGGGCGGGTTCCGGCAGGCGTTATCCTGTCAGTGGTGATGCAGCGCAAGCGGCATACTACATATGTTACAGCCAGGTTAAGACAGTGAAAAAGGGAATTCGCATCCTGATACTTGAGGACGAAGCGACAGACGCCGAGTTGCTGAGGCGCGAGTTACGGCGGGGGCACATTGCCTTCTCCTCGAAGTGCGTTGCCACTCGCCAGGATTTTGTCAAGGGCCTGCAAACATTCGCCCCCGACCTGATCCTTTCGGATTGCACCCTCCCTGGCTTTGACGGCCTTTCCGCCCTGGCAGTCGCCCGCGAAAAGCGTCCGGACGTCCCGTTTATCTTCGTCAGTGGGACCCTGGACGACCAAATGGCCGTCGAAGGTCTGAAGCAAGGGGCAACCGATTATATTCTTAAGGATCGACGCGCCCGGCTCGTGCCGGCCGTTCAACGGGTGCTGCGGGAGACGGAAGAGCGACGAAAGCGCCGGAAGACCATCGAACGGCAGTCCTTTCTTCTGCGATCCATGCCGGTCACGGTCTATACCGCGCGGCCACCCCCGGATTACAGCGCTACCTGGGTGAGCGAGAACGTGCGCTGCCTCACCGGTTATTCTCCGGAGGAGATGGTGAACGGCCGAACGTTCTGGATCGACCGCGTGCATCCCGATGATCGGGAAAGCGTCCTGAGGGATTTTGAGGCGATTTTTGATCGGCGAAGCGTCGTCGCCGAATACCGCTGGAAATGCGCGGATGGGGCATATCGCTGGCTCCGGGATGAAGCCGTGATTTCGCGGGATGAACACGGCGAGCTCAAGGAGATCATCGGCAGTTGGCTCGATATTACCGAGCGCAAGCAACGAGAAGCAGAGCTGCGAAAGAGCGTCCAACTTTACCGCACCATTGCGGACAACATTCCTGGCGGAGTCGTGGCTATCTTCGACAAAGACCTGCGTTACCTGATGGTGAACGGAAGCCGCGTGAGGGAAGCCATGGGTCTGCGCAGAGAACAGGTTGAAGGAAAGACGGTTTTTGAAGTCTTCCCTCCGGAGACCTGTGCCGAGATTGAACCGATCTACCGGTCCGCGCTGGCAGGCGCCGCAATGGACACGGAACTTCCGTTTGGCAATCGCTTGTATTTCGTGCAAGCACTACCGCTCAGGAACGGGCACGGCGAGATTCATGGGGGCATTGCGCTGGCGCTCGATATTACGGAGCGCAGGTTGGTGGCGGATCAGGTTCGCAAGCTCAACGAAGAACTGGAGGAGCGCGTGGCCGGGCGCACGGCCCAACTCGAAGCCGTCAACGAGGAACTGGAGGCTTTTTCCTATACCGTGTCGCACGACTTGCGCGCTCCGTTGCGGGCCATGCACGGCCTCGCCAATGCGCTGTTGGAAGACTGCGCCGGCCAACTCGATGACGCCGGAAAGGATTACACCCGGCGTATCATGGCCGCCGCCAACCGGATGGACACTCTCATTCAAGGTTTGTTGTCTTACAGCCGCTTGAGCCGGATCGTTCTGGAGCCCACAACCATTGCGCTCGACTCTGTCATGAGGACTACGCTGTGCCAACTGGAGGCTGAGATCCAGGAACGCGACGCCCTGATCACTGTGGAGGCGCCGCTTCCCCGGGTGATGGGCGATCCTCTCGCGTTGGTGCAGATCGTCAGCAACCTGCTGTTGAACGCCATCAAGTTTGTCGCGCCCGGCGTGAAACCCGAGGTGCGTGTGCGGGCGGAAACCAGGGGCGATCAGGTGCGTCTTTGGGTGGAGGACAATGGCATCGGCATCGCACCGGAACATCAGGAACGGATTTTCAACGCCTTCGAGAGATTGCACGGCATTGAGACCTATCCGGGAACCGGAATTGGTCTCGCGATTGTTCGCAAAGGGATCGAACGGTTGGGCGGTCGCGTCGGTCTGGAGTCCGCACCGGACCGGGGAAGCCGATTCTGGATCGAACTGCCGAAAGGAGGATCCCGATGAACCTTTCCGAATCGACTATCCTGGTCGCCGAGGATGATCCGGACGCGGCGTTTCTGCTGCGTCGGGCCCTTGAGAAGGCCAACCTGAAGAATCCGGTTGAAGTCGTCCGGGACGGTCAGGAGGCCATCGACTATCTGAGCAACCAGGGCGCATACGCCGACCGGGAGCGATATCATGCGCCGGTGTTGCTGCTGTTGGACCTGAAGATGCCGCGCAAATCGGGCTTTGAAGTGCTTGAATGGCTGCGACAACAACCGGGGCTGAAGAGACTGATCGTGATTGTGCTCTCCTCTTCCTACCAGGTCGTCGATATCAATCGAGTTTATGACCTGGGCGGCAACTCCTACCTCGTCAAGCCAGCCGACTTCGACGCCCTGATCAGGATGGGCAGAGACATTGGGCAGTATTGGCTGGCACTCAATGAGCGGCCCGACTTGCTAAGCGAGCCGGTGGTGCTGCCTTCCGCGAAACGCTCGGCTTGCCCAAGCGAGGTATTATCGTGAACGGCTTGCTGAAAATCCTGCTGGTCGATGACAATCCGGATGACCGCGCTCTGGTCATGCGGGAGCTCAGCCGGGAGTTTCCCGACAGCCAGTTTCGACACGTTAAAGATGTGAAGGAGCTGGTGTCCGCCCTCGAAGCGGGACCCTGTGATCTGGTGGTGACGGACTATCAACTGCTCTGGACAGACGGCGTCAGCGTCCTCAACGCGGTGAAGGAGCGTTGGGCCGATTGCCCGGTGATCATGTTCACGGGCACCGGCAGCGAGGAAATCGCGGTGCGAGCCATGAAAGCCGGCCTGGACGACTACGTCCTCAAGTCGCCGAGACACTATGCCCGTCTTCCGGCCGCGGCGCATCTTGCTCTCGAACGGGCCCACCAGGATCAGGCGTTGCGTGAGGCGGAAACACGCTACCAGACCCTGTTTGACGATGTGCCCGTGGGCCTGTTCCGAATTGCGCGCGACGGTCGGTTCATCGATGTCAATGGGGCTCTTGCGGACATGTTGGATTGCCCGGACCGCCGAACTTTGACCGCGATCCGGATACAGAGCCTTTTCGTCAGGCGTGATGATCTTCGGACGTGCGTGGCCTGGATGCAACGGAACGGCGAAGTGCGCCAGTTTGAAACCCAGTTGCGCCGATTCGACGGCGCCGCCATCTGGGTTGAAGCCAATGTGCGAGGCGTCGCCGGCGCCAAAGGGCGGGCCCTGTACTTCGAGGGGAGCGTGGAAGATATTACCGCGCGCAAACAGACCGAGCAGGCATTGTTGGAAAGCGAGGCACGCAAAGGCGCCATCCTCGACTCCGCCATCGACGCGGTGATCACCATTGATGGCCGCGGAAAGGTCACCGAGTTCAACCCGGCTGCGGAACAGATGTTCGGTTACAAGCGTCCTGACGTGCTGGGCCGGGAACTGGCCGAGGTCATCGTGCCGCCGGCGCTACGGGAGAAACACCGGGCTGGGCTTGCCCGTTACCTCGAAACCGGCCATGGCGCCTTGTTGGGCAAGCGAGTCGAGATGACAGCCCTGCGTGCCGACGGCAAGCAGTTTCCCGTGGAACTGGCGGTCACGAAAGTTCACCTTGCGGGTCCGGCGATGTTCACGGGTTTCGTGCGCGATATTACGGATCGCAAGCGGGCGGAACAGCAGTTGCGTGATTCCCGCGAGCAACTGCGGGCGCTGGCCGCGTACTTGCAGTCGGTTCGCGAGGAGGAGCGGACGCGCATCGCCCGCGAAGTTCACGATGAACTGGGGCAGACGCTCACCGGTTTGAAGATGGACCTGGCCTGGCTTGACAAACGAATATCCGATACCGACGCGACCGGAGATCTCCAGCTAGCCCGGGAGAAGTTGAAAGAACTGCCGCAACGGGTGGATGCCATTATCGGGATCGTGCGCAAGATCGCCACGGAGCTGCGCCCGCCGATCCTGGACGATCTCGGCCTGGAGGCGGCGATCGAATGGCAGCTCCAGGAGTTTCAGAAACGCACCGGGATCAAGTGTCACCTTGAGTCCCGGCTCCGCCACTCGCAACTGGAGCAGGAGCGCGCTACGGCCGTCTTCCGCATCTTTCAGGAGACGCTCACCAACATCCTGCGTCACGCGGAGGCGACCCGGGTGAATGTCACCTTGAGAGAGGAACGGGACCAACTTATTCTTGACGTCAGAGACAACGGACGCGGTGTGACCGGTCGGGAACTGTCGGGACGCAAATCGCTGGGACTGCTCGGCATGCGCGAGCGCGCCACGATGCTGGATGGGGAAGTCAACATCATCGGCCGTCAGGGAAATGGCACGACTGTGGGCGTACGCATTCCCCTTCACCGGGCGGGCGAAATCGAAAAAAAATAACGGCGGCCGCCTGGTGCCGTGGGTGAGGGCTTCAGGCACGTCCGAAGTGTATGGAGAAGGCCAGGATTCTGGTGGTGGAGGACGAGAGCCTCATCGCCGAAGACATCGAGGAGCGATTAATAAACGCCGGCTATGAGGTCGCGGCCGTCGCCCAATCCGGCGAGGATGCTTTGCAGAAGGCCGCCGGGACCCGGCTGGATCTGGTGCTCATGGACATCCGCCTGAGAGGCGGGATGGACGGAGTGGAAACCGCCCGGTTGCTGCGTGAGCGCCACAACCTCCCGGTGATTTATCTCACCGGCGAGGCGGACGGCACGACCCTGCTGCGCGCCAAGGTGACTGAACCGCTGGGCTACCTCCTCAAACCGATCGACGAAAAGCGCCTCTACTCGACGATTGAAATCGCGCTCTACAAACACCGGATGGAAAGCCGGCTGAGGCGAATCGAACGCTGGTTCGCCACTACGCTCAAGAGCATCGGCGACGCAGTGATTGTTTCGGATCCCAATGGCCTGGTTACCTTCATGAATCCCATCGCCGAATCGCTGACCGGCTGGAAGTCGGCGGAAGCCGCGGGCAAGCCGGCGAACGAAGTCTATCGAATTGTCGATGCGCATACGCGGAGCCCGATTGAAAGTCGCGTCATCGAAGCGCTCCGCGAGGGCGTCATGGTCAGTCCGACCAATTGCACCCTGCTCCTTGGGCGAAACGGAATGGAAACACCCGTTGACGACAGCGCCGCACCGGTTCGTGATGCGGCCGGCAACATCACGGGCGTGGTGTTGACGTTTCGGGATGTCAGCGAGCGCAAGCGCGCGGAACAGGCGCTCCAGGAAAGCGAAGAGCGTTTTCGGCTGCTGGTGGAGGGAGTCCAGGATTACGCCCTCGTCCTGCTGGATCCGGCGGGGTGCGTGGCAAGCTGGAACCCGGGGGCCGAACGGCTTCTGGGTTATCGCGCCCGTGAAATCATCGGCCAGCATTGTTCCCGCTTTTTCACGCCGCACGACATCCGGCGCGGTAAACCCGAGCGCGCGCTCAAGCTGGCCCTGACCGACGGGCGCGTGGAGGAAGAGGGTTGGCGCGTGCGCAAGGACGATTCGCGCTTTCAAGCCAACGTGATCACGACCGCTTTGCGCGACGAACAGGGCCACGTCGTCGGCTTTGCCAAAATCACTCGCGATATAACGGAGCGCAAGCAGTCCGAAAAGCAATTGCGCGATTCCGGCGAGCAGTTGCGCGCACTGGCTGCTTATCTGCAATCCATTCGCGAAGAGGAGCGGACCCGCATCGCCCGCGAGGTCCACGACGAACTCGGCCAGGCGTTAACCGGTCTGAAAATGGATCTCGCCTGGATGGAAAAGAAACTCTCCGAGACGCCCAATCCCTCCGCGGTGCGGCGACTGAGGGAAAGAATAAAGGCGATGCCCGAACTGGTGGACTCGATTATCAGCACGGTGCGCAAGATCGCGACCGAACTGCGGCCCGGCGTGCTGGATGATCTGGGCCTCGAAGCCGCGATCGAGTGGCAGATCCATGATTTTCAAAGCCGGACCGGAATCAAATGCGAGTTTACTTCAAACCTGAAGGACATTCCGCTGGACCGCGAGCGGGCCACCGCGGTATTTCGCATCTTTCAGGAGACGTTGACGAACATCGTCCGGCACGCCCAGGCCACGCAGGTGGACATCCGCCTCGAGCGGCGCGGCAGCGAACTGGTTCTGGAAGTGCAGGACGACGGCCGCGGTCTGAGCGGACGCGAGCTTTCCGGGGGCAAATCCCTTGGTCTGCTCGGGATGCGGGAACGCGCCATGATGCTCGACGGCGTGGTCAGCATTGTCGGCCGCCGTGGCAAAGGAACGATGGTCGGGCTGCACATTCCCTTCCGGCGTCCCGGCGAAAGGGACCGATCATGAAAATCCTCATTACCGACGATCACGCGGTGGTGCGAAAAGGACTGCGGCAGATTCTGGCGGACGAGTTCAAGAAGGCGGAGTTTTCCGAGGCCGGCAACGCCAGCGAAGCACTCGACCGTATTCGCAAGGAACATTGGGACGTCGTGGTGCTGGACATCACGATGCCCGGGCGCAGCGGCCTGGAGGCCCTGAAGGAAATCAAGGAAGCGCGTCCCAAGCTGCCCGTGTTGGTCCTGAGCATGCACCCGGAAGACCAGTTCGCTGTGCGCGTATTGAAGGCCGGCGCCTCCGGATACATGACCAAGGAGAGCGCAACCGATGAACTCGTCGGCGCGGTCAGGAAGATCGTCGCCGGCGGACGCTATGTCAGTCCGGCGCTGGCGGAAAAAATGGCCTCCTACCTGGCCATCGACACTCCCAGACCGCCGCACGAACGGCTTTCCGATCGCGAGTTTGTGGTGTTGCGGATGATCGCCTCCGGAAAGACGGTGAGCCAGATTGCGGACGAACTTTCCTTGAGCGTCAAGACGGTAAGCACCTACCGCGTGCGCATTCTCGAGAAAATGGCAATGACCAGCAACGCGGAGTTGACGCACTACGCCATCAAGAACCAGGTCGTGGAGTAGCGCGGCTCCGGAATCCCACGCAAAGGTTCTCCTCGTGGGATGAAGAATCGAGCGCCCACTTGGTCCGCGGCGGGTAGCGGTGTCGAGAATTGCCTGCCCGCCGTGCGTTTCGCCGGATCGTGGATTGGGGTGTGTCCCCCATGTCCCCTCTAGCACTACACCTACTATCGGAAATCCTCCACGGACCGTTACAGTCTGATCACGAATGCGACGGACCCAGAGACCCGCAGTTTGCGGACGTGAACGTTGCGTGATGCAGTGGCGGAGTAACGTTGTGCTTCCGGGAGCGTTATGAAACGAAAAGTATTGGTTGCGGACGACCAGCTCTATATTCACCGGCTGATTCAGCATCGGCTGGAAGAGGAAGAATACCAGATCGTCACGGCGCGAGACGGCTGTGAAGTCATCGAGATCACCGCCCGGGAGGCGCCGGACCTGGTGGTAATGGACGTGATGATGCCCCGGATGGATGGCCTCACGGCCCTGCGCCATCTCAAGCGCAACCCGGCAACGCGCGCCATTCCGGTGATTGTGTTGACGTCCAGCCCGCACGAGTTGGTGCGGGAGGAAGCGGAGTTCTCCGGCGCGGACCTGGTTCTGAGCAAACCCTTCAGTCCGACCGGGCTTTTGGAGGCTGTCCGCCGGCTTGTCTCCGCAAGCAGCGCGCGCGCCGGGACATCCGTCGCGGCGTGATCAATGAAAGCCGTTCCGCCGTGGATCGAATCAAAGCCCGGACCGAGGAATGCATCAGCAGCGGGCGTCATTTACGGGAAGGCCTTGCCGCGCCAAAGGGATCACCTCGCCGCCGCGCGTTGGTCAGGCGCGGCAACCGGAGCGGCGCGATGCACACGTACACCCAACTGATTACCCAGTGCAACACCCAGGCAAAAAGCAGCCCGACGAGGTTCAACCGGTGCAGGCCGTACAGAAGAGTCGCGCCGCTCATCACCAGTGCCCCGGGTAGGACCGCCGCGCCAGCCATGCGCAGGCAACCCGTCCAGCGAACCACGCGGTCGGAATAAAACGCGACGAGCCCGATGGGCATCGCGTAAAGCAGCGTCAGTAAAACCCAACCTGCGAGCAGGAGCGCGACGACGGCGATTACGACGCCGCCGAGCAGAAATGGCCGCCACGCGCCCCACCACGCTTTTGCCTCTCTGTGATTCAACAGGATGGTCCAGTCGTTCGGATAGGGAATCGTGACGTCACCGACCAGCGAGCGGATTCTGACGCCGTTACGTTCAAGTTCCAATTGGACGTCCCCGCTTTGGCCGGTCTCGCGCGTCCCTTCCGGATCGACCACGATCGAGAGGAAGGCGTCCTCGGCCAGGCGGACTGGCGCCTGGCCGGGCCATTCCAGCCGGCCGCGGCGTATGGCGCCGCCGGCGGGCAATTCCGTCAACGCCTTCTCGATGACGGGAAACCAGACGGTCGCGAAGACCACCGCCACGCTCAGGCCGACGAGAAAAGCGACGATCAACTGCACGAGGAACAACCGTCCGAAGGAAGCCCGCGCGAAGGC
>DATEKZ010000696.1:0-6997 GCA_035277185.1 Verrucomicrobiia bacterium | reverse complement strand
TACAGAATTTTGTCGCATATGCGACAAAATTCTGTACGTGCCTTTTCCTCTCAGTTATCGCCG
Organism: Verrucomicrobiia bacterium; assembly: GCA_035277185.1. GTDB lineage: Bacteria > Verrucomicrobiota > Verrucomicrobiia > Limisphaerales > AV2 > DATEKZ01. Next base: position 6,934 of record DATEKZ010000696.1, on the reverse strand, counting down.
TGGCCGTGCGCTAATTGTGCAATCCGAGACCGAGCATTTCCTTGCAAAACCTGATGCTTCGTTCGAGTTCGGCTCTCTGAAACTTCTGTTCGGCCAGCATGGCGTCCCGGCCTTTGCCGACCTTCAACGGGCGGCGGACGGAACCTGTCCTGACGAGCTTGAGAAACCGCGCGAACTCGCGCGGTCGCACGCCCGGGTAGGCATCCCAGAATTCATCCCGCAGGAAAGGGATGGAAATGGGGCGGCCCGAGATCGTCTCCAGAATCACGGGCGTTTTGGGACAGAGTTCGGCGTAGCGCTTGAAGTAGGCCTTCCAATCCACGGCGCCCTCGCCTATCGCCGTCCATTGCAACATTCCGCCGTCAGGCGTTTCCCAGAGCGCGGAATCGCGAATGCCCGTGCACAAGGCGTAAGGCCCCAGGACTTCCAAGTTGTCCAGAGGATCCTCCAACGCCCACGTCGCATTACCCGAGTCCATCGTCGCGCCGACGAAATCGCGGCCGGCGGCCTCGATCAGCGACACGAGCTCCCATGACTGCGTGTCGCCGGCATGGTTCTCCACCGCGATCTTCACTCCATGATCCAATGCGTAGCCTCGCACCTTTTTCAGCACCTGAACGGTTTCGTCGATGCGCGCCGCGATCCCTCCGCGGCTCCGTCGGTCATCCTCTTTGCCAAGGACGCAACGCGCGACCGGTGAGCCAAGCGTGGACGCGATGCGAATCGTTTGCTTGAGTTGTTGTTCGGCTGTACCCCGGTGACGCTCGAAGAGCACAGACGACGCGCAGACGCTCAACATCCCCACATAGACCTTCAATCCGAGGTCGTCCGCCCGGGATTTGAGTTCCGCAAGGTAGCGACGATCCGTGCGCTCGAAGACATCGGGATCCGAAAACAACACGGCATCCAGCTTGAGCGAAGCGGCGTAGTCGAGGAGCCGCGGCGCCTTCCAACCGAACGTCCGGATCGCGTAGTTATCAAAACCGAGCTGGAGCTTTGCTCTCATTATATTGCCCGCGAAACACGCGAAAGAAACGCGAAGGCGGTCGGATGGAATCGCGGGCCGATCGCGTTCGCTCTCTGTCAAGGAATCAGGCAGTTTCCGGAGCGAGGCTGATGGCAAAAGCAGCACCGTGCGCTCCGAACCGCGGCGCTCACACCGCTTGATCTCAATCGGAGCATGGGTTCGCGGAAAATCCGCTTTCGGGTCCTTCGCGTGTTTCGCGGGCGGGAGAATCTACGTCTTGATCCCCAATCCCAACTGTTTGCAAAAGGCGATGCTGCGCTCCACCTCGCCCTTCTGATACTCCTGCTCTGCCGTCCTGCGGTCCTTGCCTTCGGGCGCCTTCCACGCGTCGCGCGGTTTGCCTTTCCGGGCCAGCGCGACAAAGCGGGCGAAATCCGCGGCCCGCGCCTTGGGCCAGACCGACCAGAACTCCGGCTTGAGATAAGGAATCTCGCGATTGAACCCGGAAATAGTTTCGATGAAAACCGGAACGCCGGGACAAAGTTTGGCGAAGCGATCGAAATAAACCTTCCAGTCCACGGCGTTCCCTTCCCCCATGGCGGTCCATTGAACGGTTGCGCCATTCGTCGATTCCCAAATGGCCGAGTCGCGCAGACTGGTGGTGACAGCATAAGGTCCGAGAGTTTCCAGGCTCGCCAGCGGGTCTTCCATCGTCCACGTCGCGTTGCCGGAGTCCATGTTGGCGCCGACGAAGTCTTTGCCGGCTTCCTCGATGAGGTTCACGAGTTCCCAGGCCTGCAGGTCGCCGGCATGGTTTTCGATGGCGATCTTCACGCCGGCGTCGATGGCCCGACTCCGTTGCGATTTCAGCACCTTTACGGTATCCGCGATCCGCGCCTCAATGCCGCCTTCCGTCTTGCGGTCCTCACCGTTTCCAAGGACCACGCGGAATGCAGGCGACCCCAGCGCCTTCGCCATACGGATGCCCAGCGCGAGATGTTCCTCGGCCGTTCCCCAATCCTTCTTAAACGACTTCGACGTCGGGCAGATACTCCAACTGCCGAGCCAGATTTGCAGGCCCTTGTCCGCCGCCGCCTTGCGAAGGTCTTTCAAGGAGTCGTCATCGCGCTTTTCGAACGGCCCCAGATCGGTGATGAAGATTGCATCGGTTTTGAGTTGTGCGGCGTAGTCGATCAGTTGCGGCGCTTTCCAGCCCATCGCGCGGACAGCGAAGTTGTCGATGCCCAGCTTGACCCTTCTTCCTGCCGAAGCGGCGTCCTGCGAAAGGGCGGGACCGCGGACACCAAGGCCCACGGTGATAACGCCCGCAGTCTTAAGGAATTTGCGGCGCGAAAGATTCGACGAGGTGTTTTTCATGGTTGCCCGGCTACTCAAATTTCCCGCCGCAAAGCTGTCAAGCAACTTCACACGACGACGGGCGCATCTCAAAATCTGCAGCCGCGCGGATATTCGGCTGGTTCCTTCCCCCTCACCCCGTCCCTCTCCCTCGGGGAGAGGGAGCGGCGATGCCCGGCCTTCTGCCAGGGGAGCGTTTTGGTTCTCGAACACCGCTTCAAGTGTTCCCTCTCCCCGCGCCGGAAGGATGCAGTTAGAAAATTGGCTCGCTTTCACCCCTGCCCTCTCCCCCGGGAGAGGGGCACTTACTTCGGCCACGCTGGGACAAATCAGGGGACGGTGAGGTTAGGCGGGGCGCTCGAGAGCTTCGCCCTCTCCCCGAGGGTGGGGGGAAAGGAACCGCACCCGGTCGGTGGGTTGCATAAAATGATGCGCCCTAAACGCCCTGGCTGCTTCGAACAATTGACTTTTGCTCGCGTCCCTCTTAGAGACTCCCCGTGCTGAACACCGCTTCGTTCCGGGGACTGATCGAGTTTAGTCCGGACTTTCACCCTCGACCGGAGGTCAGCCACGTCCTGTTCGATTTCGACGGCACCTTGTCGCTGATTCGCGAGGGCTGGCCCGACGTGATGGTGCCGATGTTTGTTGAATTCCTGCCTCGCCCATCAGGTGAAACGGATGAGCAAGCCCGGCAGCTCATGATCGACGACATCATGCGCCTCAACGGCAAGCAAACCATCTATCAGATGATCCAGTTTGCGGAGCGCGTTAAGCAACGCGGCGGCAACCCGCACGATCCGCTTTGGTACAAGGACGAGTATCTTCGGCGGCTCGACGAACGGATCGCGCATCGCGCCGCCGCGCTCCGCGACGGCGCTCGCCCGCCGGACGACTTTCTTGTTTTCGGCGCGCGCCCACTGCTGGAAAGCCTGCAGCGCAGGCGACTCAAGCTTTACCTCGCCAGCGGCACCGACGAGCGTTACGTGAAGGAAGAAGCAGAGCTGCTCGATCTGGCACGCTATTTCGGAACGCACATCTACGGGGCATTGGACGATTACAAGAAGTTCTCGAAGAGGATGGTGATCGAACGCATCCTGCGCGAGAACGACGTTCACGGTGGACAACTCCTTTCCTTTGGCGACGGTTACGTCGAGATAGAGAACACCAAAGAGGTCGGCGGCCTCGCCGTGGCGGTCGCCAGTGACGAGGCGCACAACGGCTCGGGCAGGATGGATGAATGGAAACGCAAACGATTGCTCGGCGTCGGGGCCGACGTTGTGATCCCCGATTTTCGTGACGCCGAAGCCCTGTTGGAGCGCATCTTCGGCAAATGAGTTATCCCGACCCCTTTGATCTGAAGCGGCTGAAGGTTTATCCCCTGGCGGACCGTCACAGCATGAGCCGGGTGGAGGAAATCCTCGTTGAGCCGACAAACACTCCTCTTCCCTGCCCCGACCCTGTGGCCCGAACGGTCCAGAGTTGTGCCGGGAGCATTCGGGACGCGTTGGCGCGCAAGGCTGGCGTGATGCTGATTTACGGCGCGCACCTGATCAAGAATGGGGGCCAACTGGTCCTGAACCAGATGCTGGACCGCGGCTGGCTCACTCATCTGGCGACCAACGGCGCGGGCACGATCCACGACTGGGAATTTGCCTTCCTCGGCCGCTCGACCGAAAGCGTCCGCGACAACGTGGCCACCGGGACTTTCGGCACGTGGGACGAAACCGGGCGCTGTCTCCATCTCGCATTGCTCGCCGGAGGTCTTCGTGGTGAGGGTTATGGGCGCGCGCTGGGGCGCTTCATCCACGAAGACGGCACATCGCTGCCCTCCGCGGAATCGCTCGAAGAGCTGCTGCGCAAAGAACCGTCGCACCCGCTGGCGTCGGCGCGCGCCGATCTGCTCCAGGCCATGCGCGTCCATAATCTGAAGCCGGGTCCCCAAATGGTCGCCCATCGCTGGCGGAACGCGTGCGTGCTGGCGAACGCTTTTCGACACGACCTGCCGCTGACCGTCCATCCTGGCATCGGCTACGACATTATCTCGAACCATCCGATGTTTAACGGCGCGGCGATCGGTCGGAGCGCCGAGATGGACTTCCGTCTGTTCAGCACATCCGTCGAGACGCTGGATGGCGGCGTCGTCCTTTCCATCGGTTCCGCGATCATGGGTCCGCAGGTGTTCGAGAAAAGCCTAAGTTGTGTGAACAACCTGCGCTTGCAGCAGGGCCGTCCGGTCGTCAAGGACCACGCGATTTACGTCGTCGATCTGCAGGACGGTGGAAACTGGGACTGGACCCGGGGCGAGCCGCCCAGGGACAATCCCGCCTACTATCTCCGCTTCTGCAAAAGCTTTTCCCGCATGGGCGGGGTCATGCAGTACGTGCAGTGTGACAACGTATTGTTCCTGCACCACCTGGTTCACGCGTTGACGAAACTGTGAGTCCCGAGCGGTTCCAGATCATCACGGACAAGTATCCGCAGCTCCGCATCGCGGTGGTGGGTGATTTTTGTCTCGATCGTTATCTGGAGATCGATCCAGCGCTCGCCGAAAGCTCGATCGAGACGGGCCTTCCCGTTCACAACGTGGTCAATGTTCGCGCTCAACCGGGCGCCGCCGGCACCATCCTCAACAACCTGGCCGCGCTCGGTATCGGGCGGATTGAGCCCGTTGGTTTCTGTGGCGACGACGGAGAGGGCTACGAGTTGCGACGGGCCCTGGCGAACAAACCCGGAGTGCGGCTCGACCATTTTCATCAGACCGACCAACGACGGACGTTCACTTACTGCAAACCACTGGTGATCGAAAACGGCCGGCCGCCCAAAGAACTCAACCGGCTCGACAGCAAAAATTGGACGCCGACGCCGGCGCTGTTGCAGGGGCGACTGGTCGATTCCGCGGCCAACGCGGCGGGCGAGGCCGACGCGATGATCATCATGGACCAGGTGGATATTCCGGAAACGGGCGTCGTGACCTCGAAGCTGCTCGAGGCCCTGCCTCACATCGCCGGGGAACTTCCTCAACTGTTCATTCTGGCCGACAGCCGCCGCGGCCTTCGCGGATTTAACGGGACATCGCTAAAGATGAACGGAGCCGAACTGATGTCACTCACCGATGGCAATGCCGGACTCGACCTGGACGAAGTGATACGGTTGGCGCGCGAACTCTCCAGACGCCAGCACCACAAGGTTTTCGTCACCCTCGCCGAACGCGGCATCGTTGGCGCAACTCCGGCCGGCGACGTCGAGCATGTCACCGCTCTGCCCGTTCAAGGACCGATCGACATTGTCGGCGCCGGCGACGCGGTCACGGCGAACCTCGCCGCCGCGGTGGCGGGGGGCGCGAGTCTCCGCGAGGCGCTCGAAATGGCGAATACCGCCGCGTCCATCGTCATTCACCAACTCGGCACCACCGGAACCGCGTCTGTCGCCCAAATGCGCGGTTTGCTTTTCCCGTCGTAGTCCACGGTCAGTTGCCCAGCATCCGCACCTCGCGTTGAGGAAACGGAATCGCGATATTGCTCGCCCGGAATCGTTCGACAATTGCCTTATAGAGATCGACGCGCGTCTGGCGATAGTCGCCGACCTCAACCCAGGGCCGCACGGAAATATTGATCGACGAGTCCGCGAGTGTGCTCACACCCACATGAGGCGCCGGGTCTTTGAGCACGTCCGGATTGTGACTGAGAACCTCCCGCACTGCGGAAAGCGTTTTTTCCAGGTCTGAATCGTACGCCACGCCCACATTCAGGTCGAGCTGGCGGATCGTCCCGTAGTTGTGAAGGACTTCGCCCACAATCTTTCGATTCGGGATGACCACACGCGACAGATCGGGATGCCGGAGCGTGGTCGTAAACAGTTCGATCCGGTCCACGACGCCCTCTTCACCCAGCAGGTCCACGTATTCCCCGACACGAAACGGCTTCGTGAAAATAATCACCAGTCCGGCAACCAGGTTGCCCAGGACACCCTGCAAGGCCAGGCCAACCCCCACGCCGGCAATGCTGAGGCCGGCGATCAGCGCGGTGATGTTGAACCCTGCTGTGCCCAACGCCATGACCACCGCCATCGCAACCACCCCAAGACGGATGATCCGCCCCATCAACATACGGAGCGGCGGTTCCAATTGTTTGTGTTCCAGCCAACGCTCCACCAGTTTTCCGATCCAGCTGGCAACGACAAAGCCGGCCACCAGTATGATGATCGCGCCGAGTAGCTTCGGTCCGTTCTGAAGCAGGAAGTCGGTAATCTTGTTTTTCCATTCCATAACGTTGCTCCTTTATTGAATCGGCCTTAAGTGCGGATCGGATTCTCGACTGTTCATGAAGGGATCGGTCCTAAACTTTGACACAAATGGCGCGTTTGGGGAGGGTGAGGGGCCGTTTAGGCACCCGCCCGTGGCTCTGGCGCGAGAGGCATCCTTTCATTTCGTCGCCTGCGGCAGGCTGAAATAGAATCGAGCTCCCTTGTTGACTTCACCTTCCGCCCAGATTTTGCCGCCGTGCCGGTGAACAACCCGCTGCACGGTGGCCAATCCGAGGCCGATGCCTTCAAACTCCTCGACGCCGTGGAGCCGGTGAAACAGCCCGAATAATTTCCCCACGTATTTCATAT
>DATEKZ010000695.1:0-3685 GCA_035277185.1 Verrucomicrobiia bacterium | reverse complement strand
GGCTTGCGGGCAGGAGGATCGAGAACCTGGAGAGGTTGCCCTGGACGATGTCGTAGCGGAGCTCGGTGGTGAACTTGATGACCGTTGGCATGATCTGGACGGCGGCCAGGGTGTCGCAAGTGATGAGGGCTTTGCGCGCGGCTTCGGCAGCCTTGCTCTGCCAGCGCAACGCAACATTCCGATCCCCGCCCAGCACGCCGCGCACGCGGGATTTGTCCGCGGGCTTCGATTCGAGCGGCGTGCCGCTTAGAAGTTGCAGCTCCACGTCGGAGGCTTCAGCGGCGGCGCTGACGGCCGCGATGCCGGCGACGGGGCCGGCAAAGAGAATCTGGTTCCACGGTTCCGCGCGCGTGATCTTCGCCACGAGTTCGAGCTTGAACCTGTATTTTCCCGGCTTTTCCGCAACGAGGCGATACTGCGTGCCCTCGCGGACAATGCGCACACCGGATGGAAGTTTGGAGGGCAACAACGCCACCTCGCCTTCGAACAACGCCAGCGACGCCTCGCCCTTGCCCGACGACTCGGCGTCTATATCGACGGCAAATTTCGCCTGAGTGTCGCTGAGCCTGCCGTCGTAGCGAATCTCGCGCAAAACCAGGTCGGCGGTCGTGGAGAGCGGCGGCGGATGGGTGGCGGGCGGCGGGGCTTCGGTGGCGAAGACCGCGGCGGCTGTCGCCGCGAGGAAAACAAATCTGATCATCGAACGCATAACGACCTCCGTTGTATTTTTCCAGTTAGACCGGATGGCTGAAGCCTGCGCATGACGATTCTTTTAGCATAACCCGGACCCCTGTTGTGTGAGCCGCGGGTAAATGAGTTGTAAAAGATTTGTGTGACAGCGGATGTTGCGCGCGCGTGATCTTCACGCGAAAGGCGTGAAAATTTTCCGCGGCGCCGCTCTTCGGAATTGGCGTTTGGCCTCTGATTCATACGGCCGGTTAGACGGCGGAGCGGAACGAATGCTCCTGCTGTCCGCGCTTCCGTCCGTGGATCTCGCTCGGCGGAGGCGCATCTCAGCAAACCAACCGTGTTGCAATGGGAGGGAGAGTAACTGCGACCCGACGCGGGCTTCTCCCTCTCCCCTCAACGGGGAGAGGGTCGGGGTGAGGGGTGAGAAAGGCCAAATCACAGACGGATGACAACCGGGATTCCTGGCGCGCGTTGGTTTGGAAAGAAGATAGGAAACTGGTTTGTAACGTCTCACCCCTCACCCTCAATCCCTCTCCCCGTTGAGGGGAGAGGGAAGCCGCTGCGGGCTGCACCGTTCGACTCAATTCGTCTGTACCACCCTGACCCTGCAAGATTTTGCCCGTTGGCGAAGAAGCCTTTGGATTGAGGTTGATTGTTGGTCGAATTTTTGCCATCCTGCGGCCGTCCAGCTTTTCATGAACTCTCTTGCCACCGTCGAAGTTCCAAAGGCCCTTTCGGAGAGCCAGAAGGCGGCGCTGATCAACCTGCTTTCGGACGAGGACGCCGCGGTGTATCATCTGGTGCGGGAGAAGATTCTTTCCCATGGCCAGTCGGCCGCCCAATGGATCCAGCCGCACGTGTTGAGCAGCGATCCCGTCCTGCGCCGGCGCGCTCAGGAAATCATCGAGCATCTCGCGCGGCAGTCCGCCGACAACCGGTTCCTGGCCTTTTGCCTCAGTCAGGGCGAGGATTTCGATGTGGAGCAGGGGACCTGGCTGTTGGCGCAGACCCGCTACCCCGACATCAATGTGGCGGCCTACCAGGCCCTGCTCGACAGTTATGCCGGCGACCTGCGGGAGCGGATCGACTTCGGGTCGCCCGTCGAGCAAATCCTCGGCACGATCAATGAATATCTGTTCTCCGTCCTCGGCTTTCGCGGAAACGAAAAGAACTATTACGAGGCGGACAACAGCTATCTCAACCGCGTGATTGACCGGCGCACCGGCAACCCGATCAGCCTTTGCACGTTCTATCTCTTTCTGGTGCGACGGTTGAGGTTGCCGGTGACAGGGATCGGCATGCCGGGACATTTTCTCTGCCGGTTTCAATCCTCCACGGACGAGATTTACATCGACGCTTTCAACAAGGGCAAGCTGTTGACCAAGGGCGACTGTGTCAAGTATCTGCTCAACACGAGCTACGGATTCCAGGAAGGACTGCTCGCGCCTGCGACCCCGCGACGCATCCTGCTGCGGATGTGCTCAAATCTGCACCAGATTTATCTTCACGTGAAACAGCCCGAGGAAACCGCCCGACTCCAGCGGTATATCGTCGCGCTGGCAAAGTGAAGTCCCGCTGGTTTTCTTTCGTCGCGCCGGATCGATCGCTCATTTCCCCGCGCTGAACCCGCCGTCGATGATGAACTCAGTGCCGGTGACAAACGCCGCTTCATCGCTCGCAAGATAGAGGGCGGCGGCGGCGATTTCCTCCGGTGTGCCCATGCGCCCCAGCGCCTGTGTCGAGGACATCTCCTGACGCGGCTTTTCCGGATCGGCGTATTCCGCGAGTCGCGCGGCGACGAACGGCGTCTCGACGCGACCAGGGCAGATGCAATTGACGCGGATGCCGTCCTGCGCGTGGTCGAGTGCCATGCTTTTGGTGAGGCCCGCGACCGCGAACTTGGTCGTGCAGTATGCGACACGATCGCGCACCCCGACCACGCCGCCGATGGAGGCGAGGTTGATGATATTGCCGGACTTTCGTTTCAGCATGTCGGGAAGGAACACCTTGATGACATTGAACACACCACGCACATTGACCGCATACAGCCGGTCCAGATCTGCGCCGGTGGTCTGCATCATCGTGCCGACGTGACCGATGCCGGCATTGTTCACCAGCACGTCGAGCCGGCCTCTGGCGCCCAGAACCGCTTTGGCGACGCGATCGCAGTTCTCCTCGCTGGCGACGTCCAGCGCCAGGAATTCGGCCTGGCCTTTCAGCGTCTTGATTTTTTCCGTTGTTTCGCGCCCGCTCTTTTCGTCGCGGTCCGTCACGAACACACAGGCGTCCGCCTGGGCAAAGGTCTCGGCGATGGAGGCCCCGATGCCGGAACCCGCGCCGGTCACGAGGGCGATTTTGTTTTGAAGGCTGAACATGATGAGGCCGGAATTTGGCCACAAAGAGGCACAAAAGGCACAGAAATTTTCGTGAATTCTGCGCTTCCGAGCGGCGAGGTCATCAAGGAATCTTCAAGAGCTCCGCGTCGGTCCATGCCTCCTCGCGCTTTTCGGTTTCAGCGCGGATCTTTTTGACCAACTCCGGCTCCACCGGATCGGCCGTGTGGCCCCATTCGCGGCGAATGTAAGTCAAGACCGCCGCGACTTGTTCGTCGTCGAAAACGCCGAGGGCCGGCATGTCGAGTTCGTAGGTCCGTCCTTTGACCTGGACCGGCCCGCGCATGCCGTGGAGGACGATTCGCACCAGGCGCTCCGGCGGCCCGACCGGCCACTCGGAATCCACCAACGGCGGCGCCAATCCCTCCTGTCCCAGGCCGTGCACCTGATGACACGCCGCGCAACTGATCAGGTAAAGTTCCTTGCCCTGCTCGAAACGTTTCTGCTGTTCGGATGTCAGCGGTTTCACGACCTTCTCGGGTTCCACTCCCGGTTTGCCGGGCCACACGAGCAGGTCGGCCACTTGGCTCGCTCGTTCCTGGACTTCTTTCGAACCGGCTTTGCCGAGAAAGACAAGAGCCGGAGGCTCGGCATTAAGGCGG
>DATEKZ010000694.1:0-8753 GCA_035277185.1 Verrucomicrobiia bacterium | reverse complement strand
CGCCGGAGGCGAGCGTATCATGCAGGAGTATCGGAAATTGATCGAAGACTATTTCAAGCGTCTGGCTGAGGAATAACGGGAGATTCAAAGATGTCCGCAAGACAATGGATTCAATCAAGCGTGGCTGCGCTGCTCCTGGCGGTCACGGTGGAACGCATGGGCGCCGGTTCGAGCGAGCCTCGCGAGGACGTCGTTAAATGCGCGAATCTCATCTACGCCGGTTCCAAGAGCTCCGTCTGTTTCAGCGACAAGTTTCTCGCCACCGTGGAGAAGGAAACCAACATCGCTGCGGAAAAGAAATTTACGCCGGTCAAGGTTTCGGCGACGGAACTCTTCGATTATCCGTTTGCCATCATGACGGGCGAGGGCGCTTTCGCCCTGCCCGAACAGGAGCGGAAGAATCTGAAGTCCTATCTCACGCGGGGCGGTTTCCTCCTGGCCTCGGCGGGTTGTTCCTCAACGGACTGGGACCGCTCCTTTCGTCGCGAGTTCAAGCAGATGTTTCCCGAGCGAAAACTGAATAAGATCACGATGGACCACGCGCTGTTCAAGACCATCTACGACATCAAGAGCATCAAGCTCAAGAACGGCGGCACCACCCAACTGGAAGGCCTCGAGATGGATGGCAGGATTGTCATGATTTACAGCGCGGAAGGTTTGAATGACACGCCGAACGTGAAGGGATGCTGTTGTTGCGGAGGCAACGAAATCAAGAACTGCCAGGAGATCAACGCCAACATTTTTGCCTACTGCCTCACCCATTAGGTAACGACCACCGCTTCGTGAGCAACCCAGGGAAACGCCGCGCTTTCGTCCTTTTCGCCGCCACGGCAGTCGCCGGCATTCTCCTGAACGGGTGCAGAAAGAGCGCTTCTGACGCCGCGGCAGCGCCTTCGGCCCCGCCAAAAGCGCTGACGATTTTCTACACCTGCGACACACGGGGGCACATCGATCCGTGCGGTTGCTCGACGGGAATGGCCGGAGGCATCGCCCGCCGGAAAACTTTTCTCGACGGGCATCGTTCCGGCCCCCACCTGTTGGTGGACGCCGGTGACGTCACCGCGGGGGCGAGGGCATGGGAAATCCTGGAGTTGGAATACCTGCTCAAAGGGTACGAGCGGATGGGGTATCATGCCGTGAATGCCGGGCACCGAGAGGCGTCTTTGGGCCGGGAAGGGCTCCTCAAATTGAAGGCGGCTTTCGCCCATCTTCTCTCCGCCAACCTGGCGGACGAGAAGGGACAGCCCGTGTTGGCGCCGTATCGCATCGTGACTCTGCCGGATGGGACCAAAGTCGGCCTGCTGGGAATCCTCGACGATAAATCCTCCGGCAGCGAGCCCGGCAAGGGATTGAAGGTCCTTCCTCCGCACGACGCGATTGGACGTTATCTGCCGGAAATCAAGCGCCAGGCCGGATTCATCGTGCTGCTGGCGTTTGCGGACGAGGAGAAGATGAGGGAAATCGCGGAAAGATTCTATGAAATCAACGTCATCGTCGGCGGCAAGGTCCTGCAGCCCTCGGCGACACCGCTGATCGTCAACAAATCCCTCATCACGTTCATCACCGACAAAGGAAAGGCGGTCGGCAGACTGGACCTGCAGACCGGGTCAGGCGGCGGGCTCGCGCACACGAATTCCATCGTGATGCTCAAGGATGATTTCAAAGACGATGCGGACATGGCGAAGCTGATCGCCGAGTACAAGGCGAGGTTGAAGGAGCTGGATTTTGTTCCCGCCGCGCACAAGGACGATGAAGAAGGGCTGAGCCTGATTACGGCGGAGCGCAGCAAGGACGCGAACCGGTATGTCGGGGCGGAGAATTGCCGGAGTTGCCATCCGAAGGCGTACGAGACGTGGACGAATTCGAAGCACGCCCATGCGTTTCACACCCTGGAGGAAAAGGGATATGAGACGAATCCCCGCTGTCTGGAGTGCCATACCATCGGCTACCTGGCGTCGGATGGTTATCTGAACGCCAAACTGACGCCGCATCTGAAGGATGTTTCCTGCGAATCATGCCACGGGCGGGGCGACCACCATGTGAAGTTTTATTCCAAACAGGATACCGCCTTGAAAAACGTCGGTTTCAAGAAGGTCAACTGCGTTGGCTGTCATAATCCCGACAACAGCGCGAAATTCGAGCTCAACAGCTATTGGGCAAAGATCGTGCACGGCCGCGACTGATCCGCCCATCGATCGCGCACGCGGCGATTCGATGGGTGACGATTCGAACGGCGAAAGGTCTCCATTGCGTTCGCGATCCTCTTTACAAACGACGCCACGCGGCTAGAGTCGGGACGTGGAGCCGACGGATCTCCCGGAAACATCATCGCGTTGGCAATCTCTCTTTGAAGGGGGAGGCAGCACGATCGCCCTCATTCTCGTCGTTGTTCTTGTTCTTTTGTTTTTCGGTTACCTGTTGATCGACGGTTACCGGCAGAAGCGGAAATGGAAAAGATTGATCAAGCAGAGCAGGCGTGACCCGGCGCCGTAATCCAGCTGCGAACGGGCGGAAGCGCGAAGGCGTCGAGAGACGAGGAAAAGCCAGGGAGTTGGAGCGGGCGACGGGAATCGAACCCGCATGGCCAGCTTGGAAGGCTGGAACTCTACCATTGAGCTACACCCGCAAACCGGAACGCATGTTAATGACCGTTCTTGCGTTGTCAATTCGCGTCCGTGTATTCTCCGCGCCAAATGAATTCGATGCTCCTCACGGGCGGTCGTGTCATCGACCCCGCCAACCGCGTCGATGCGGTGACGGACCTGCTGGTTCTGGATGGGAAGATCGCGGCGCTCGGAAGCCAGGCGGTGAAAGACGCCCCGGCCGGCGTCGAGCGAAAGGACGTCAAGGATCTCGTCGTCTGTCCCGGTTTGATCGATCTTCACGTGCATCTGCGTGAGCCGGGTCAGGGGGCCAAGGAGACGATTGCCACGGGCACCGCTGCCGCCGCCCGCGGCGGATTCACCTCGGTCGTTTGTATGCCGAACACGTCGCCCGCCGTTGACAACTCAGGAACGGTCGCCCTCATTCGCGAACGGGCCGCCCGCGAAGGAACGGTGAATGTCTTTGTCTCCGGAGCGATCACAAAGGGAATCGCCGGGGAGGAATTGGCCCCCATCGGTTCCCTCAAGCGTGCCGGCGTCGTGGCGATCACGGACGACGGCCATTGTATTCAGAATAATGAACTGATGCGACGCGCGCTCGAGTACGCCCGGATGTTCGACCTTGCGGTCATGGATCATTGTCAGGACTACGCGTTGGTTTCGGACGGAGTCGTTCACGAAGGTTACTGGAGCACCGTGCTGGGGCTGCGCGGGTGGCCGTCCGCCGGCGAGGAGATGATCGTCGCCCGGAACGTTCAACTTGCCGAACTGACCGGGGCCCGCGTGCATTGCCAGCATCTGAGCGCGGCCGGGAGCGTGCGGTTGATTCGCGAAGCCCGGAAGCGCGGCGTGCCGATTTCCGGCGAGGCCTGCCCGCACCACTTCGTCCTGACCGATGCCGCCATTGCCGGCAGCGAGAAGTTCTGGGTCACGGACGGCAAAGGGATCTTCGGCTACAAACAGGGTCAGCCGAATCTCCCGGTCTGGCCGTCGTATGACACGAATCTTAAAATGAACCCCCCGTTGCGTTCCGCTCAGGACCGCGACGCGATTATCGAAGGGATCGTGGATGGCACGCTGGAAATCCTTGGCAGCGACCACGCCCCCCACTGCGATTACGAGAAGGAAGTCGAGTTTGACTATGCGCCGTTCGGAATCACCGGGCTGGAAACCGAACTGGCGCTTTCCCTGATGCAGTTGTATCACACGAAACGACTGTCCCTGCCGGATCTGATCTCAAAGTTCACCGTCGCGCCCGCCCGCCTGCTTCGGCTGAACAAAGGGACGCTCTCGGTCGGCGCGGACGCGGACGTGACCGTGCTCGACCTGGACCGCGAATGGATATTCAGTACCGACGGGACGGCCAGCAAGTCCAGGAACAGCCCGTTTTACGGATGGCGGTTGAAAGGAAAGGCGGTGGCCACTATCGTCGGCGGGAAACAGGTATGGTTTGAACAGAGCTGAAGGAAACGGCGTCCAATGAACGAACACAATGAAACTCGGCCCAAAAACCCCATGAAAACGCTACTGACTTGTTTACTGGCCTGCTGGGCGGTTACTCACGCTGCCGCAGCGGAACTCGCCTGGCTGACGGACCTGGCCAAGGCGCAGCAAAAGGCAACCGCCGAAAAGAAAATGGTGATGCTGGATTTCACCGGCTCGGATTGGTGCGGCTGGTGCATCAAGTTGAACAAGGAGGTCTTTTCGACCGACGAGTTCGCGAAATATGCAAAGGACAACCTTGTTCTCGTCGAGGTCGATTTCCCGCAAAAGAAGGAGCAAAGCGCCGCCCAGAAGAAGGCGAATCAGGAGCTCGAGAAAAAATTCAAGGTGGAAGGCTATCCGACCATCATCGTCCTGAATGCGGAGGGCAAAAAAATCGGCGAACTCGGCTACCAGCCCGGCGGCCCCGGTCCGTTTATCGCGCAGCTGGAAAAACTGAAAAAGAAGTAGTCCGCAGAACATCTCAAACAAGAGAGCGCGGCTTCCCTGCCGCGCTTTTTTATTGCTTAAATCTTGACCGTCCGATGCGCCGCCCTAGCATCGCGCGGCAATCTGGCGATTCGATTCATGAAAGCGATTCTGGCACTCGAGGACGGCACCGTGTTTCAGGGGCAAGGCTTTGGCGCGCGGGCCTCGGCTTGCGGCGAGGTCTGCTTCAATACCTCGATGACCGGTTACCAGGAGATTCTGACGGACCCATCCTACAAAGGCCAGATCGTGGCCATGACCTACCCGCTGATCGGCAATTACGGGGTCAATCAGCAGGACGTTGAATCCTGGCGGCCTCACGTGGCCGGCTTCGTTGTCCGCGAACTCTCGCCGGTGGTCAGCAGCTGGCGCGCGGACTTCTCGCTCGACCAGTACCTGGAAAACCACGGACTGCCCGGGATTCAGGGCGTGGATACGCGCGCGCTGACCAAAAAGCTCCGTGTTCGCGGCGCGATGAAGGGATTCATTTCCACCGAGCCGGTCCCGGACGCCGATGCCGTTGCCCGGGCGCGCGCCTGGAAAGGCCTCGTGGGCGTCGATTATGTCAAAGAGGTCACCCACAAGGAATCGTTTTTATGGGACCCCGAAGACAAGCAGAGCGCGAGTTTCAAGCTGACCCAGGGCCCGGCCGCGTCCGACGCCCGCAACGTCCGCGAAGTTTTGCCGCCGGCGGAAATCCCAATTGTCGCTTACGACTATGGGATGAAATACAACATTCTACGTCGCCTCCGGCAGCGGGGATTCAAAGTGCAGGTCGTGCCGGCGACGACGACCGCGGAGGAGGTGTTGAAGCACAAGCCGGCGGGCGTTTTTCTCTCCAATGGCCCCGGCGATCCCGCCGCGCTGGGTTACGCGGTGCGCGCGGTGGGCGACCTGGTCAAAACCGGGATTCCGATTTTCGGCATTTGTCTGGGCCACCAGATTCTGGGCCAGGCATTCGGCGGAGAGACGTTCAAGTTGAAGTTCGGTCACCGGGGCGGCAACCAGCCGGTCAAGGATCTCGAGACCGGTCAGGTGGAAATCACTTCCCAGAACCACGGATTTGCCGTCGATGCGGCCTCCTTGCCTTCGGACGTTTCGGTCAATCGCATCAACCTCAACGATCAAACCGTCGAGGGAATGAGGCACAAGACGAAACCGATCTTCTGCGTGCAGTATCATCCCGAGGCGTCGCCCGGGCCGCACGATTCGACGCCGTTGTTCGACGAGTTTCGCGCACTCATTGAGAAGCATTGAGCGCGGAAGGCGCGTTGCGCCATAAAACCGTTTGACTCAGAGGCGGGTGGTGAAGATAATGCCGCAACCAACCAAGCCTTATGGCCAAACTTGTTGTCCTCAGCGAAGGGTTTACTGGACTGACCTATGAACTAAAGGTCGAAAAAACCACCGTTGGGCGCGTCGAGGACAATGCCTTCCAGATTGCCGAGCAATCCGTCTCCAGCCATCACTGCGAACTCCTCCAACGCAGCAGCGATATTCTGGTGAAAGATCTGAACTCGACCAACGGGACGTTCATCAACGGCGAGCAGATCAAGGAAGCGGTGCTCAAGCCCGGCCAGATCCTGCGGCTGGGTCAGGTGGAGATGCGCCTCGAAAGCGGAACGGCGGCCGCTCCCGCGGCTTCTCCCGGCAAAAAACCTCTCGACAAAACAGTCGTGCTGCCTCAAGGCGTCAAAGTGGGCGACTTCGACGCCGCCGGACGCGGGCTCAGTCCTGGCAGCACCGCCTTTTCAAAGAAAAGCAACAAGGCCAACAAGGTTTTCATGTGGATTGCCATCGGTTTCGGAGTTCTGATTGTCGTGGCCATCATCATCGCTTTCCTGACCCTCAACCGTTAGCTCTCTCAACCGCCCCCCTGCTCGAACCAACGCGCCACGTCTTTGGCGGCGTAGGTAATCAAAATGTCCGCGCCGGCCCGTCGCATCGCCAAGAGACTCTCCAGCGTGACGGCCCGTTCGTCGATCCAGCCCTTCGCCGCCGCTGCCTTGATCATGCTGTACTCGGCGCTGACCGCATAGGCGGCGGTCGGCCAGCCGAACTCCGCCTTGACCCGGTAAATAATGTCCAGACAGGCGAGCGCGGGTTTGACCATGACGAGGTCCGCGCCTTCCTGAATATCAAGGGCCACCTCGCGCAGCGCCTCACGAGCGTTGGCCGGGTCCATCTGATAGCTGCGCCGGTCGCCAAATTTCGGCGCGGACTCGGCCGCCTCGCGAAAAGGGCCGTAAAAGGCCGAGGCAAACTTGGCCGCATACGACATGATCGGCGTCTCGGAAAAACCTTCCGCGTCCAACGCCCGGCGGATGGCTCCGACGCGTCCGTCCATCATGTCGCTGGGGGCCACCAGATCGGCGCCGGCTTCGGCATGGCTGACCGCCGTGCGCGCGAGCAGTTTCAAGGTTGGGTCGTTTAGAATCCGCGCCTCGGCGTTCTCCCGGCGCACGACGCCGCAATGGCCGTGGCTCATGTACTCGCACAGGCAGACATCGGTCATCACCAGCAGATCGGGCAATTCCTTCTTCAGGAGCCGGACGGTTCTCTGAACGATGCCATTGCGCGCGTACGCGCCGGAGGCCAGGTCATCTTTTTCGTCGGGAATGCCGAACAACAAAACGGCCGGGACCCCGAGCGCGCGCGCCTCGGCCGCTTCTCGCACGAGTTCGTCCGGGGAGAACTGAAAGACTCCCGGCATCGCGTCGATGGCGCGCCGCAACTTTTTCCCCGGCCGGACGAACAACGGCAGAACGAGTTGCTCGACGTTCAATCTCGTTTCGGCGGCCAGCCGCCGCAGGGCGGGGGACCGGCGCAATCGCCGGGGACGATACGCCGGGAACTGACCGGTGAATGGCAGGCTCATGGCGCCAGAGTAGCGGGCGTTTGTCGGGGCGGCAATCTAGTCTTTGCGCGGGCGGGACGGATGGTTATACTCCGTTGTGCTTAAGACGCGTTTGATCATCGTTGGCCTGGTGCTGGCGATTGCCGCGGGCGTGGGGATCTTCGGATTGCTCGTGTTCCGGCTGCCGTGGTCCAACACGCCGCCGAAAATTCAGAACACGACCACCCTCCTCAAGGAGGTGCAGACCCTCTCACAACTGGTCACCGTAAAATACGTGCTCGAGAAAGTCGTCATTCTGGAGGACGTGAAATGGTACGGTGAGAACCGCGTCCTGATGGTCGCGCACGGTGTGGTCAACGCCGGTGTTGATTTGAAGAAACTTACTCCGCAAGACCTGCGCGTCCAGGGGAACAAGGTGTTGCTGAAGCTTCCGCACGCGGCCATCACCGACGTTTACCTGGACGAGCAAAAGACGCAGGTGATCGAGAACTCCACCGGACTGCTGCGTACGTTCGACAAGACGCTGGAGCAAAACGCGCGTCGGCAGGCGGTCATGGACATGCGCCTGGCCGCTCGATATAACGGGATTTATCAGGACGCCGAGAGCCGCGCGAAACTGCAATTGACCGAACTGTTCCGCCAGCTCGGCTACGAAGTGGAATTTCTTCCGGACAAGTAAGCGGCGGATGGCGCGAAATTACCTCAGGCTGCGCCGCTCCACTGGAGAAGGAAGATCGGAGGTCGATCGGCTGGACAAGACTCCGTAGGTTCCCAGTTTCGGCCTGCGCGAGTTCATCTCAGCGACGCGTGACCGAAGTTCCACCAGATAAAGCCCGCTCCACCTCGGTGTGCCGAGTCGCTTCGGGTTTTGACTTTGGACATTCATTTTTCCGGCGTTGTGCCGAAACGGAACAGTTCCGGCGTCCGCTTTTCCAGTATCCGCTGATGGCAGAACGCGTGCCAACGAGGGGCTCCCCGTAAGATTTCTGAATGATTGTCGCAGAATTCGCCTTGGAAGTTGCGGATTCCCGCCGCCGCGGCGCCAATAAACACCCAATATTCAATGGAATTAGACGCCCCGCGCTTATGCGGCGGGTTCCCCGGGCAGCGGGTCGCTCTTCAAGCGGTCCTTTGCACCCCCCCCTCACTCATCCATTTGAGTTGCGTGCGAATTGCATTCTCTTGACCCATTCATCTGGCATTCAGCCAGCCGATGAACCCCATCCGTCCTTCGGAGAGCACCGGCTGAGGGTCAAATCGCGGCGGGTAGCCCCTCACCATTCCTATCACTCATTCCCCCTCTCCCGGCCGGAACGATGCAG
>DATEKZ010000693.1:0-3269 GCA_035277185.1 Verrucomicrobiia bacterium | reverse complement strand
GGTTCGCGGCTCGGCGCCGTTGTTCAATTCAATTGACAGTTTGTTGGTCGCATCTCCAAATCCGAACCGGGACAGATCGCGGTCGCCCCGCGCCACCCACATTTTGGACCGCAGTTGCTGACCGATGCGGAACATTGCCTCTTCAAGCGCAAACGGATTGACGTATCCTTGCGACCCGGGCGCGACGCTCCATTGGCCGCCGCCGGTTCGCAACACTTTGCAGGTGTTACCCTTGATCGTAATCGTGGCGCTGGCCACCTGGTTGGTGGTGAAGGTCCAGATGCGCCGTTCCCGGAACTCGAACGCGGCCCGGGGGAGGAGCAGGCTCTCGTCCAGTTTGGTTGTGTAGATGGAATTCTCGTCGGCGCGCCGGACAATAATCCGGTTGGCCTGGTTGGTGCCGAACTCGATTTGAGCCAGAATCTCGTTCGTCGGGGTCGCCCCGTTCGCCGTCTTCAGGACATATTGACGGGAGGGCGGGGCCAGTCCGTGGTCCGGCAGGTCCAGATTCGATGCGACGTCCTTGATTATTTCCACGGTCTCAATCGAGTTCATCCGCTGGAGAAAACCGGACACCAGCTCCGGGTCGGCCGGGAAAACGATGGGATCCACGACCTGCCAGCGCCCGCCGGGTTGTTTCTCCAACGCGAACTTTTCGGCGGCGCTCACTTCAATTCGGTGAACGGCCGCCGGTGCGAATTCAACCAGGCGGCGATCGAGAAATTCCGTGTACGGAGCGCGCAGAAGGTCGAGCACCTGTTTGGGAACGGTCACAATGTTCGGATAGCTGTCGCGGCGCGCGAAAACGACAGCGGGTTCGTTGGTAGGACTCCTGCCCAGCTCGACGGTCAGAACTGCGTTCGTCTCCTGTGCGAAAACGAGCGTTAGTGCCGGGGGTTGCAGCCCATACGCCTCGAGATCGCCGCCGGGCACATCACTCACAAACCGGCTGATGCGCACCGTCTGCAGCTGCCGCAACACCTGCTGAAGCAGTCCGCTGTCGGCGCGCGCGGACCGCGGCCGCGCCAGGCGCCAGAGCTGGGTCGCGTTGTCGCGCTGCAGCTCAAATCTCGGCTCGCCGGCGCGCACCTGGAGGCGGTCGAAGTTCAGTCCCGTCAGATCCAGAAATTGCGGGTCGCGCCAGTCCGTGGCCGTCCGGGGCAGGCGATCCAGCAAGGCGGCCTCGGTGACGTGCGCGCCATCCGATCCCACCTCTTGCAGATAGAGCATGTCGCCCACGGTCGTTCTGGATCCCACTCGAAACTGAAAACGTCTGGCGCCCTGCTGGACATTGACGGTGGCGACGGGCGATTCGAGGCCGAAGTCCGCCGGTCCTCCCGGCTGGGCCAGCAATTCCTGCGCGGAGATATACGCGCGCTGGGTCAGGGAACCGAGCAGCGCCAGCCAGTTGTTGAGCGCGGTGGCCTGCGCCGGATAAAGCGGCCGCGTCAGCCGCCACTGGTCGTTGGTCCTTTCGGCGCGAATGACAGTGTTCGATCGGAATATCTCCACACTGGTGACCTTGTCGGGTTCGAGGCCGGGAAACAGTCTCCTTCCAGGGTCCGTCCCGGAACCCGGGTCACCGCCAGGCCGCTCGAAGAAAAGAATGTAAGCAAACAGGCCAAGCGCCAGCGATAACAAGCCGAGGGTGCCTTTGGAATTCATGCGGGCGATTCAGAACTTCGGCATCACTTTCGGCGCCGCGCCCAGACCAGCAGTCCCAGCAACAATACGGAACCCGGCAGGCCGCCCAACAGGACCCAGCGCGCCGCCATCAATTGCGACTGGGTCAAAAGAATCCGGTACTCCCGCACGGGCCGGGGTCCGATGGCCTGGAGTTGAGAACGGTCCAGCAGCCAGTTGACCGCCAGATTGGCAAAATCACGGTTCGCGCCGTGCTCGATGTTGAGGTTGCCCAGGAAGAAGGAGTCGCCAGCCACGACGATGCGCGTGGAGCCGCGGTCCGGATTGACGCCGGGGATCGCCCCCTTTTCAACCGCTACCATCAGCGGGATAATGCCGTTGGTTTCCACCGTCTGGCCGCCACGCTTGAGAACCTGGCCCGCCTCCGACGTAAAGGCCAGTTCCACGACCTTGGCGGTGTCCGCCGGCCGGGATGAGCTCGGGAGCGGACGGACGGAGCGGGGCATGACCACGGCCAGTTGTGAATTCATCAACGGCTTGACGATGGGATGCTGCCCGTAATGATTTACGAGGACCAGTTGGGCCTGGCCTTTGGCCTGAGACCTGTCGATCACGAGATTGTCCCCAACCTCGACACCCCATTTTACCAGCGCCTGTTCCAGGCCGCTCTTCCGGGCATCGGCCAGGCTGCTCACAAACAGGAAGAACGCGCGGCCGCCGCGAACGAGATAGCTTTCCACCTTTTCAAGTTCGTCCGGTGTCAGCGGGTGACGGACGCCCGCGACGATGAGCAACTGGCAATCCGCCGGCACGTCGTTGGTTTGCAATGAGAGGCCCTCCACGGAGATATTCCGCTCCTCCAACAGGCGCGCGAAGTTGAAATAACCCGCGTTATCCTCGCTCACCGGACTGTGCTCGCCATGCCCCTGCAGGAAATATGCTTTGAACGGCTTCGGATCGGTGATCCCCACGATTGCCGACGTAAAAAACTGCTCGCCTTTGAACGCCGTGCGCTTGAGCTCCAACCCCCCCGGACCTTGCGACACGTCACCGTATTCGGAAAGCACCTTATCATAGACGATCATGAATTTGCCGTTCGAGTCGAAGATAATCAGGTCGTTGTCTCCCTCGGCTGCCAGCTTGTATTGCGCCTTGATCAGTTCGGCACGTTGCGGCGACCGGACGTAATCGACATGTTCCACCTCCAGTTTCGAGCAAGCCAATTGATACTCGTTGATCAATCCCTTGACCGAAAGGTAAACCGAGTCGTGCGGGTCGGGATCGAAAAAGACGATGACTTTCACGTCGTTGGTGAGTGCCGCCAGCATCTTGAGTGTGATGGGCGAAAGCTGGTAACGCGTGTCCGCATTCCATTGAAAGCGTTTGTAATGACGGCTCGCCAGGTAGTTGATCATCGCCGCCACGGCCAGCACCATGGCGCACGACATGAGCACGTTCAACAGAATCCCCCAGCGGCGGCCCCGGGAAAAACTGGCGTGATGGACGGCTTGCGGCATGCTACTTCCAACGGCGGCTTTCCACCACCTTCAAGGTCAGAAACAAAAAGAACCCCGTCAGGCTCAGATAGAAAATCACGTGGCGGGTATCGATGAACCCGCGGGCGA
>DATEKZ010000692.1:0-4282 GCA_035277185.1 Verrucomicrobiia bacterium | reverse complement strand
TACCGTATGGGTGTCAACAGTGACGACGGATTTGTGCTTTCAACCGGGCCTGGTGGTCCTGGTCCGTTTGGTCTGGTGCTCGGCTCGTTTAACGGCGGTCGCGGCGCCAGTGATTCAGTATTTGACTTCGCCGTTGAAGCCGCCGGCGATTACCCCTTCCGCCTGCTCTGGTGGGAGGGAGGCGGCGGGGCCAACGTCGAGTGGTTTGCCGTCAACATTGACACCGGGGAGAAGATCCTCGTCAATCACACGAATCCAAACTCGGTCAAGGCGTTCCGGACTGGAGCGGGCAGGGCCTATGTAAAATCGCTTCTGCCGGCCAATGGTTACACCGGCGTCAACCCGAATGTCACCGTACGGGCCGAACTGGTGGACGGAGCAACCACGGTTGTGGACGGCTCGGTTTCTCTCGTGATCGACGGCAATCCGGTCACCGCTACAATTGTCAATGGAGCCACCACCACCGTGACCTGGACGCCCGCAGCAGGATTACCGGTCGATTCCACACACACGGGTCGCCTGATCTGGACGGAGAGCACAACGCCTGCGACCGTATGGACGAACAACTTCACCTTCACGATCCGCCGGATGGTTCCGGACGACCTGCCCGCACAAGGCGCTTTCTGGATCGAAGCGGAGGACTGGGATCACAGCAGTGGTCAGTCTGTAGCGTCGGCCAGCACGATGCCTTACCTGGGCGGTGCCTACGACGGCCTTGCCGGCGTCCTTAACGTCGACTATTTCGACGACCAGAATGATGGTGACGCCGGGATCGACTTTACGTATCGGACCGACAAGCGGCCGAATCATGTGAACATCACGGTAAACACGGCCAACCGGTTCGCGGTTGACCGGCCCGGTCCCGTGGATCTAACCATCGATTATCGTATCGGTTGGGTTGGCAACACCTGGTGTAACTACACTCGTCAGGTGCCGGCAGGCGTTTACAAGGCATATGCCGCGTTGTCGATCGACAATTCGAACGTGGACGCGATGCAAGCGGATCTCGATAGAGTGACGGCTGGCGTTGGCACGACCAGCCAGACGTTGGAACGGCTCGGCACGTTCTTTGGTCGGGGCAATGGAGCGTGGGGTAGCAGCGAAATGGCGGTGTTGAGGGACTCCCTTGGGAACGACGCTATCTTCAACGTTGAGGGGGCCAACACCACCTTCCGAGTGACGGCGCGTTCGGGTGACTTCGCCTGGTTTGTGCTGATCCCGACCACGTCACCGGCCAAGTTACGAACAGGCCCGCCGCAGGGCACCGCTCCGTTCTCGATTCCGCATACCCTGAAATGGGTGTTGGACGACTTCAGCACAACCATCAACACAGCGACCGCGAGTCTGAAGATCGATGGCGCGACTGTCACAGCCCCCGCCTTTACCGTGACGAAGACCGGCAAGGTCACCACGGCGACGTATGTGGCGGACATTGGCAATCCTCACACGTATGAATTCTCGATCAACGACAGCGCTGGCGCGACGATTGCCACCACCGGTGTGTTCATCGGAAACTTCATGACGCCGTCTCCCACCGGCATGTTCCTGATCGAGACCGAGGACTTCAACACAGCAGGTGGGCAGGTGCAGGCGGCCGTCAATACAATGCCTTACCTGGGTAACGCCTACAACGGGCTCTCGGCCACGGCGAACATCGACTACGCCCGAACCGCCGACGAGCCAAGCGGCAACGTCTATCGCCTGACCGAGGTCCCGAACGTGCCCTTCTCCGGCGATGGTGACATGGTGCGCGCCCGGGATGCGGCTGGCGCGGCTACCTGGACACTGACCGCGAACTATCGGCTCGGCTGGGCCGGCGCCGGCAACTGGTACAACTTCACCCGCCAGATTCCGGCGGGTAGTTACCAGGTCTGGGCATCCATGTCCTATGGAGATGCCACCGATGCTGACGTCCAACTCGTTGGCAACCTCAGCAGGGTCACGAGCGATCCGACACAGGGGAGCCAGACGATTGAATCGATCGGATACTTCCGCGGACCGGCAACCGGCGGCTGGGGAGCCAACCAGCTCGTGCCCCTGCGCGCAAGTGACACTGACATCTCCGGCCCGGCCGCTGTGGTTACGCTTGGCGGTCCCACCGCCACCACGTTGCGCTTCGAGGACGCGAGCGGCGATCTCGACTACTTCATGCTGGTGCCGTCGGCTCCGGGTCTGCGCTTCAACCCTCCGGGCCTAAGTGGCGGGCAGATGACGATCTCATGGACCGGCACAGGAACGCTGCAACAGACCGACTCGTTGTCGCCGCCTAACTGGGGTCCTGCGCCCAGCCAGGCGAATCCGCAGACCGTGACCGCCAGCGACGCGTCGAAGTACTATCGCCTGCAGCAGTAGCGGGTCGCACCATTGAAAAACTGAAGGGAGGCTGGACCTCAAATCCGGCCTCCCTTTTTTGTGGAACTTGCCGTAAGGGGAGAGGCGGTTTATAAGCCAGACCGTTGGCTGAATAATTCGGCCTGTCGCGGCAAACCCAGATGATGATCTTTTTGGGAATACCACTACGATTCTCTCTTCCATGAACCGCATCCTCCCTTCTCCCCCGCCGAGCGTAAGGTGGATTCCGGTCGATTCAAAACACCACTTTAAGTCCAAATCCTGCAGGTGTTCGTTTGCTCTGGCCTGGATAGTGAGTCTCTCGTGTGTCTTCTGGGGAGGGGACCTGTCCGGAGCGGCGTCACCACCGCTGATTCCCACCGGAGGGAAACCCGGATTCATCCGAATGTCCGCTGTCACAACGGGTATTGCCTTCACAAACAAACTCTTGGAAGCGCGATATCTGACCAATCAGGTTTATCTCAACGGGTCGGGAGTCGCGGCCGGAGATGTGGACGGCGACGGTCGGGTTGACCTTTATTTTTGTGCCCTGGACGGACCCAACAAGCTCTATCGCAATCGGGGCGACTGGACGTTTGAAGACATCACCAGCCAATCCGGCGTCGCCTGCGCGGCTTTCGAGGCAACCGGAGCCGCCTTCGCGGACCTGGAAGGAGATGGCGATTTGGACCTGTTGGTCAATACGGTTGGCCAGGGCACGCACTGCTTTTCGAACGACGGCAAGGGCCGCTTCACGGAGTCCGCCCACTCGCCACCACTGAATCCATTGAAGTGTGGAACCACGATGGCATTGGCCGATACGGACGGCGACGGTGACCTGGACCTCTATATCGCCAACTATCGCGCTGATACGATCCGCGACCATCCTCAAACCCGCCTGCAAGGAGACCGAATCGAGGGTAAGATGGTCGTCACGCGGGTCAACGGTCGTCCCACGAGCGAACCCGATCTGGTCGGTCGCTTCACTCTGGCTGAAAACGGCAGGATCTTCGAGCATGGCGAAGCAGACGTGCTTTTCCGCAACGACGGTCGCGGGGTATTCACGCCCCTTTCCTTCACCGACGGGGTTTTTGTTGAAGAGAATGGCAAGCCGCTGGAGGAGCCGCCTTATGACTGGAGTCTGGCGGCGATGTTTCGTGACATCGATGGCGACGGTGCGCCGGACGTCTATGTCTGCAACGATTTCGAGTCGGTAGATCGCATTTGGATCAACGACGGTAACGGAAAGTTCCGGGCATTTCCGAATCTGGCATTGCGGCATACCAGCATGTTTTCGATGGGCGTGGACTTTGCGGATCTCAACCGCGACGGGTTCGACGACTTGATCGTGCTCGACATGCTCAGTCGGCGCCACGAGAAGCGCCATCTGCAGACGGGCGAGATCCCGGCGGTTATCCTTCCGATTGGCCAGGTAGAGAATCGCCCCCAGTATTCGTTCAACACAGTGTTCATCAACCGTGGTGACGCCACTTATGCGGAAGTCGCACACCTTTGCGGTTTGCAGGCGTCCGAGTGGTCGTGGACCCCGGTATTCCTGGACGTGGACCTTGATGGCTATGAGGACCTGCTCATCACGACCGGACACCAACTGGAGATGATGCACGCTGATGTGATTGACAGAGCTGAAAGGTTGAAGGCGCAAAAAAAAATGTCCGTTTCCGAACTGTTGGCCTTGCGCCGGCTGTTTCCGCGCCTGGACACTCCGAACGCGGCCTTTCGGAACCGCGGCGACCTGACCTTTGAAGACGTGAGCGAGGCGTGGGGGTTCGACACGCGCGGCGTATCGCACGGGATGTGTTTGGCGGATCTGGACAACGACGGGGACCTGGACGTGGCGGTGAACAATTTGAACGGGGAGGCGGGAGTGTATAGGAACGAAGGGACCGGGGCGCGAGTGGGAGTGAGGCTGAAGGGAGCTGGGCGGAACACG
>DATEKZ010000691.1:0-6567 GCA_035277185.1 Verrucomicrobiia bacterium | reverse complement strand
TTTCAGCTCCCGCTTCTATCGCGCAACCGAGTTGAGCGGCACGAACTTCCTGACGGGCGATCACCTGACAACCACAAACGGTGATGTCGTCATTCATCCGATCAACCATGCCAGTTTCGTCATGAGCTGGAACGGCAAAATGATCTACAACGATCCCGTCGGCGCGGCGGCGCTCTACGCGGGGTTACCCAAGGCGGATTTGATTCTCGTCAGCCACTCGCACGGCGACCACTTCAGCAGCACGACATTGAACGCGGTGACGAACGCCAATGCCGTGATCATCGCGCCGCAGGCCGTTTTCAACAGCCTGACCGCGGCGCAGAGAGCCATTACCCTGGTGCTCACAAACCGGGCTTCCACGAATGTGATAGGCCTGACCATCGAAGCCATACCGGCCTACAACGCCAACCACCCGGTCGGCACCGGCAATGGGTACGTGCTCAACATCGGGGGCAAACGCATTTACATAAGCGGAGACACTGGAAACACCCCTGAAATGCGGGCGCTCATGAACATCGATGTCGCCTTTCTCTGCATGAATCAGCCCTACACCATGACCGCAAACGATGCCACCAATGCGGTTCGCGCCTTCCGCCCGGCAGTCGTTTATCCCTACCACTACGAGGATCAAGGTGGTTCCCGGGTGAACGCGGGCCTCTTCAAGCAGCGTCTCGGCACCGATCTCGGAATTGAAGTCCGTTTGCGAAAATGGTATTAGCCGGAAGTCGGGCTTGCCGGACTCTGCATAGAGGACGATCACGAACTGAAATCCCAAACACCAACGAAAGGACACTCATGAACCGAATGCTCATCCCCATCGTCGCCGCTCTGCTGGCAGCCGTCACCGTCCAGGCTCAGGATTGGGCGAAAGCCCGAATCGAGAAATCCCCGCGACACCTGGAGTGGGTGAAGGTGAAACACGGAAACCGCGAGGTGAATTGTTTCATCGCGTTCCCGGAAGTGAAGGAAAAAGCTACTGCCGTGGTCGTGATTCACGAAATCTTCGGCCTCACCGACTGGGTGCGCGGTGTGGCGGACCAACTGGCTGAAGCCGGCTACATCGCGATTGCGCCCGACCTGCTTTCCGGCGCCGCGCCGGGCGGAGGCGGCACCGCGGAACTCGGAAGTGGAGACGCCGTGCGCAAAGCCATCTCTTCGCTGCCGACGGACCAGATCACGGCCGACCTGAACGCCGTCTTTCAATACGTCTCCAAGCTACCGGCCAGCAACGGCAAGGTGGCCGTGGGCGGATTCTGCTGGGGCGGGTCGCAGACATTCCGTTTCGCGACCAACAACAAGGACGTCAAAGCCGCGTTTCCCTTTTACGGAGCCGGCCCGGAGAAAGAGGAAGACATGGCGCGCATTGCCTGCCCGGTCTATGGCTTCTACGGCGGGAACGACGCCCGTGTGAATGCCTCGATACCAAAGTCCACGGAGCTGATGAAGAAGGCCGGCAAGACGTACGAACCGATGACCTACGAGGGCGCCGGCCACGGGTTCATGCGCGCCGGCGAGGACCCAAAGGACACCAACGATGCAAACAAGAAAGCGCGCGAGGAAGCGTGGAAGCGCTGGAAGGAGTTGTTGAAAAAAGTCTGACGACTGTCGTCGCACAAAACTTTGCTTCAGGTGAAGCAAAGTTTTGTGACCCCATTTGCGCCCCCTTCACTTTTTCGTTAGCCTCCGGACCGTCTCCGATGAAACTTCGCCGCACCGTTGCGATCCGAACGGGCGCGACCACCGTCGCGCGCGTGATGTTCTTCGGCATTGTTTGGTGCTCGCTCGCGGCGGCAACGAACGAGGAGAAGGCGTCGCGTCCCGCATGGGCGGATTTTGTGGAACCAAACTTTCCGTTCTTTTCGTCGGTGCTCGAAGCGCGGCAACTCGGGAACGGATTGCCCACGGACAATCTCACGCCGCGCGGGTTGATCCTGAACCTCGGCCACGGTTGCTGGGCGTGCTTCGACGTCGAGTTGCTCCGTGTCTCCGCCATCTGGAGAGGCCCTGGCGTTTCGCCGGTGTCAATGTCGCAAGGCTCCTACCATGTCGCCGGGCTCAAGGCGCCCGAAGGCCAAACGAAACTGCCGCAGATCGTCGGCACGCCGTGGCTGGCGAATGGCATTTATCCGGGTTGGCAGACCGGCGAGCAGATTTCACTCGCGGATCCGCGCGAGCCGGGACCGGACCCGAAGGAAGTCGGTCGCGGCCCGCTCCCGCCGTCGGTGGGACGGTTCAAGGCGGTGCGATTGACGGAAGAGGGCCTGCGGTTGGATTACGAAGTTTCCGGCGTGGCCGTCAGTGAATCGTTCGAATCCGGCCTGCGGGGAGACCAGCCGGTGGTTCAGCGTCGCATCCGCCTGCAACGTGTGCCACGGACGTTCTGGCTGTTGCTGGGTCGGAAACCCGTAGTGGGCGCGGAAATGTTCCAGTGGACGGTCAGAGCCGATTCGGTCGATGGAAAACCCGCAGCGGAACGAGTCGAGCAGCCGGATGGTTTGCTCGTCGTCCGCGTCCTGCCGTCGGAGAAGCCGGTCGAGGTGCTCATCGCACTGGGCTCCGCGGTGGCTGAGTCCGACCGCATTCGCGATGGAAAGGAGGATGCGCCGGCCGCAACGCGCTGGCCGCAGATCGTAAGGACCGGCGCCACGCTTTCGTCCGCACATGACGCCTATGTACTGGACCACGTGGGAATCCCGAACGACAACCCGTGGAAGCGGAACGTGCGCGTGGCCGACATCGCTTTTTTCAAAGATGGCCGCGCCGCTGTCGTCACGTTCGACGGCGATGTCTGGATGGTGTCGGGCCTGACCGGCGACCTGGAGGAGGTCCGTTGGAAACGATTCACTTCCGGACTGCACGAACCGCTCAGCCTTGTGCTGCGCGAAGGTGAATTATTTGTGTACGACCGCAATGGCATCTGGCGGTTGCGCGACACAGACGGCAATGGCGAGGCCGACGGGCACGAGCTGTTTTCAAACGTGTTCGCCCAGACGGCCGAAACACGCGAGTTCGCCACCGGAATGAGACTGGCGCCCGACGGTTCGTTCATCATTGCCAAGGGCGGTCAACAAAGTTCGACGACGGGCAAACACAACGGCACCGTGCTGCGGGTTTCGCGGGACGGGAGCGCGGCCGCGGTGCTCGGATGGGGATTGCGTATGCCGTTCATTGGCGTGCATCCGAAGACCGGCCTTGTCACGGCGAGCGATCAACAGGGGCATTACGTCCCCACGACGCCGTTGCACATCATCCGCGACAACCATTTCTATGGTTTCATCAGCCTGCTTTTGCCGAAAGAAAGATACCCGGCGCCCATCGCCGATCCGTTGACGTGGATTCCCCATTCGATCAACGCCTCCGGCGTCGGGCAGGTGTGGCTGACGGAGGCGCGCATGGGTCCGCTCAACGACGCGTTGATTCACCTCGGATACTATCGGCCCGAGATCTTTCTGGTGCGCCTTAACCCGAGGGGATCGAGGACGCAGGCTGCGGTGGTGAGCCTGACGCGTCACCTGGAATTCCCGCTGCTCAGTGGCGCCGTGAATCCGGCCGACGGAAGGCTTTACGTCACCGGTTTTCAGATCTGGGGTACGACTTCCAAACAGATCAGCGGCCTCGCGCGTTTGCGTCATACCGGAGCGCCTGACACGTTGCCTCGCGAAATCGTCCCGATGGACAAAGGCGTGTTGCTGCGCTTCGATGTGCCGCTCGACGCGAGGGCTGTCAACGCGTCGAACTTCTCCGCCGAACGTTGGAACTACGTCCGCACGTCCAACTACGGCTCGCCGCATTTCAAGCCCGACGGAAGCAAAGGACAGGAAGCGATGCTCGCGAGCAGCGCATACCTTTCGATCGACGGCAAGGCGGTGTTCGTCGGCATTCCGGACATGAAGCCGGTGATGCAGATGCGCCTGGGCTGGACGCTGGTTACGCAGACGGGCGCGCGCTTCGAGAAGAATGCCTATTTCACGCCGCACGAGTTGACGCGTTTTGATCCGGTGGCCGAAGGTTTCGGGCGGCTGACGGTGGACCTGGCGTCACGGGCGACGCAGGTTGCTGCCGTGGCCACACTGATAACGGTGGAGGAAGGAAAACGCCTTGCGGAGTTGATGGGATGCGTGGCCTGCCACTCCGCTGACGGCTCGACCCTGGGCAAAGTGGGACCGAGTTGGAAGGGCCTGTTTGGCAGCGAGCGCGAACTCCTCGGCGGCGGCAGGGCGGTGGCAAATGAAGCCTACCTCCGGGAATCCATCAAGGAACCGGCCGTCAAGGTTGTTCGGGATTTCGAAAAATCCGACACCGGCATGCCCAGCTACGAAGGGGTGATCACCGACGAACAGATCGAAGCTCTGGTGCTCTACCTCAAGACGCTAAAGTGAGAATTGACCGCCCGGCAGCCGCGGTCCTATTCTCCTGGCATGGACCATCGGCTCTTTTTCCGGTTGGCGACGGTTTGTTTCCTTGCGGCCGCGATCGGTCGTTGCTTCGCAGCCGACAAACTTTACTCCGGCAAACCACTCCGCGTGTTGTTGATCACGGGCGGGTGTTGTCACAACTACAAGTTCCAGTCCCAGGCCATGACCAATGGCATCAGCAAACAGGCCGATGCCGAATGGACGGTTGTTCACGAAGGCGGCAACGGCACCCGGGGGCAGATCGATCTCTACAATAATCCCGACTGGGCGAAGCCATACGATGTGATCGTGCACAATGAATGTTTCGCCGATACCGACGATGCCGAATATGTCCGCAAGATCACGTCAGCGCACAAGGCCGGCAAACCCGCAGTGGTGATTCATTGCGCCATGCACACGTATCGCGCCGTGAAGTTCGACGATTGGCGCGAGTTCCTGGGCGTGACGAGCCGCATGCACGAGCACCAGAGCAAGTATCCGGTCAAGGTGGTGTCGAGGGATCACCCCGTGATGAAGGGCTTTCCCGAAAACTGGGTGACGCCGATGGATGAACTCTACATCGTTGAAAAGCTTTGGCCGGGCGCGAAGCCCCTGGCGTCGTCCGTCAGCGAAAGGACCGGCAAGGAACAACCCGTGGTGTGGGTGAACGACTTCCACGGCACCCGCGTTTTCGGAACCACTTACGGACACTCGGACGAGACGTTCCGCGACACGGTATTCATCGATCTGCTGGCCCGTGGCGTCGTCTGGGCAGCCGGAAAAACAGAACAGTCAAAAAGTAACCGAAGCAGATTCCGCGTTGTCTCAAGGAAAGGATCACACACTTATGAAAACGATCAATCGTCACCTGGCTGTAACTCTGTTCACGCTATCCCTGGCCGTATCGGGAGCGCACGCGTCCAACTGGACGGAAGGAATGAAGGAAGGGAAACCCGAGTTCAAATCGATGGGTCCGCTGGCCTTCGGGCCTGACGGTATCCTCTTTGTTGCCGACACCAAAGGGGCGGCAATCGTTGCCCTCGGCACAGGCGACACCACGCCTGCCGCCGGCGCCAAACTCCTCAAAGTCGAGGGGATCAACCAAAAGATCGCCGGATTGCTCGGCTCCAGCGCCGACCAGATTCTCATTGACGACATGGCCGTCAATCCCGTGTCGCGCAACACCTACCTGGCGGTTTCCCGTGGACGCGGTCCCGACGCCACGCCAGTGCTGGTGCGGGTGAAGACGGACGGCCAGCCGGAACTGGTCGCGTTGGACAAAGTGAAATTCTCCCGGGGCGAACTGCCGGATGCGCCGGTGGACGGCGTGGTGGGCCAGGGCAACCGCCAAAGCAATCCTCGCCAGGAATCCATTACGGACATCGCGTTCTTTCAGGACCGCGTGCTGATTGCCGGTTTATCGAACGAGGAATTCGCTTCGACGCTTCGCGCCATTCCGTTCCCGTTCAAGACCGTCGCCAACGGTACGAGCGTGGAGATTTATCACGGCGCGCATGGGCGATTTGAGACGCGTTCGCCGGTGAGGACGTTTGTGCCGTTCAAGGTCGGGAACGAACCCCACCTGCTGGCGGCGTACACCTGCACTCCTCTCGTTCAGTTCCCGCTCACCGAGTTGAAGCCCGGCGCCAAGATCAAAGGCAAGACCATCGCCGAACTCGGCAACCGCAACCGTCCTCTCGACATGATCGTGTATCAGAAAGACGGCAAGGATTATCTGCTTCTGGCCAACAGCAGCCGCGGCATCATGAAGATCAGCACCGATCAGATTGAGAAGGCCGAAGGCATCGTGGAACGCGTTCAGGGAGAAAAGAAGGGCCAGCCTTACGAAACGATTGAAAGCTGGACCGGCGTGGATCAACTCGATCAGTTCGATGCCAAACACGCCCTGGTGATGCGCCGCGGCGAAGGCGGCGTGCTGAATCTCGAGTCACTGCCGTTGCCGTGATGCGAGTGCGATGGCGGGATGGCGGGTCATTCCATGTAGCGGCGGGCGTCTCCGCCTGCCGTAGGGGGCGGCATCCTGCCGCCCGCGTTTGCGCTGGAATACGTCACGAGCGCCTTCAATTGGCACACCTCTTCCGCCGGGCGAGGCGCCCGGCTCTACGGCAGGCGGGGCCGCTACGAAGTTGGCTCGCCGTTGTGCTAACGCTGG
>DATEKZ010000690.1:0-7731 GCA_035277185.1 Verrucomicrobiia bacterium | reverse complement strand
GTTGCGTCCGATGGCCATCACTTCGCCCACCGACTTCATCGAGGTCGAAAGCAGGGCCTCCGCCCCGCGGAACTTCTCGAAGGCAAAGCGGGGGATCTTGGTCACCACATAATCGATGGTCGGCTCGAAGCTCGCCGGGGTTTCGCGTGTGATGTCGTTCCTGATTTCGTCGAGCCGATAGCCGACGGCGAGTTTGGCGGCGATTTTCGCGATGGGAAATCCGGTGGCCTTCGACGCGAGCGCGGAGCTGCGGCTCACGCGCGGGTTCATCTCGATAATGACCATGCGTCCGTTGTCCGGATTGACGCCGAACTGGATGTTCGAACCGCCGGTCTCGACGCCCACGGCGCGGATCACGGCAAAGCTGGCGTCGCGCATGATCTGAAATTCCTTGTCGGTGAGCGTCTGGATGGGCGCGACGGTGATGGAATCGCCGGTGTGGACGCCCATGGGGTCGAAGTTTTCGATGGAACAGATGATGACGCAGTTGTCGGCCTTGTCGCGCATGACTTCCATCTCGTATTCCTTCCAGCCGAGCAGGGATTCTTCGATGAGGATTTCGTTCACGGGCGAGAGTTCGATGCCGCGTTTGGCGAGTTCCTCGAACTCTTCGCGGTTGTAACCGATGCCGCCGCCCGTCCCGCCGAGCGTGAACGCGGGCCGGATGATGAGCGGGAAGCGGCCGATCCTGTCGGCGACAGCGCGCGCTTCGTCCATGTTGTGGGCCGTGCCCGAGATCGGAACGTCAAGGCCGATGGAAAGCATCAGGTCTTTGAAGATCTGGCGGTCCTCGCCTTTCTCGATCGCTTCGGCCTTGGCGCCGATCATTTCAACGCCGTGGAGTTCGAGCGCGCCGCTTTTGTGCAGGGCCATCGCGGTGTTGAGGGCGGTCTGGCCGCCGAGGGTGGGGAGGAGGACTAATTTGTGGGGAGTTGAGGGTTGAGGGTTGAGGGTTGAGGGACCGGCGGGCACTCCCATTCGTTTCATCTCGTCCAGTTCGCGGATGATGATCTTTTCCACGCACTCGGGCGTGATCGGCTCGATATAGGTGCGGTCGGCGAATTCCGGGTCGGTCATGATGGTGGCCGGGTTGGAGTTCACCAACACGACGCGATAGCCCTCTTCCTTGAGCGCCTTGCACGCCTGGGTGCCGGAGTAGTCGAATTCGCACGCCTGGCCAATGATGATCGGGCCGGCGCCGATGATGAGGACGCTGTGGATGTCAGTGCGACGAGGCATGGTGCGGGAACGGGAGTAATGGAGCGGTGGAGGGGTGGAGTGACGGGAACGGCCACTTCGGATGTTTTGCGTTCGCTCGCGGTTTCATCATGATTGAAAAATCCGGGAGAGTGAAAAGTATTTCGGACGGGTTGTCATGGGTTTTGTTGCTCCCGGTCCGGGCGGCCGGTCGAGTCCGTTCGTTGGGGCGCATCTTAAGATCTTGCAGCCACGTGGAGATTCGGCGCTCGGCCGTAACGATGCGGTTGGAGAATTGGCTCGCCCTTGCCTATCCCCCAGGAGGACGGAACTCCCTTCCCCGACGCTGGCGAAACTTCGTCCGCAGCCCCGAGCGTGAATCGCTCCTTGACAACGGCATCGAAACGTCAGTCCATCGCTGCTGTACCACGCCATCGCCCATGAACCGTCTCCTATGCCCCGAACCGGAGCGGGAGGGACGCCGCAAACGTTCCGGCGTGGGCTTCACACTGATCGAGCTTTTGGTGGTTATTGCCATCATCGCCATTCTCGCCGGACTGTTGCTCCCCGCATTGGCGCACGCCAAGGAGAAGGCCAGTCGCACCGCCTGCGTCAACAACAACAAGCAACTCGCGCTGGCAATGCACATGTATTCAGACGACAACCGCGACGTCATGCCGTGGCCGAACTGGGGAAACGACACCGCGAATGGTCCGGGTTGGCTGTACAAGCCGATCAGCGGGCGGCCGCCGGACCCGACCCGGAGCAACGAGTGGGCAAATATCGAAGCGGGTCTCTATTGGCCGTTTCTCAAAGAGCGGAAGGCGTACAATTGCCCGCTCGACCGGACCAACTTGGTCTCCTGGCAAAGGCGCGTGCCGAAGCTTTCCAGTTACATCATGAACGGCGCGGTGTGCTCTTTCGGGCGCTACCAGAACGGACGGACGTACAAACTCGGCCAGTTCAATCCTGCCGCCTATGCGATGTGGGAACCGGAGATTCGCAATTTCGGAGGCACATGGGGCTCCAATGGCGGTTTCGACGCCAGTCAATTTCCCGACCGAGACGAGGGCATCGGGCGCCGACACAAGAAAGGCGCGGTGATTCTGGGTTTCAGCGGCCACGTCCACTTCATCAAGTACGAGGACTTCGACCGCGAGCAGCGATACAATAAGCCGGGCCTGCTCTGGTGCGTGCCAGATACCGCGAACGGCCAATGAGGGTATTGCCTTGGCCTTCAATCCCCGAAGCCGACCTGTGGGCGCATCTCAGTTTCTTGCATCGTTTTATCATGATCGTTGGGTGGAACTGGTCGCGCAGGGGCATAGTATTTTGTTGCAGCCCTACACTTGGGTGGGTTGCTTTCCCCCTCACCCTGACCCTCTCCCTTGGGGAGAGGGAACAGCCGAAGCGGCGTTCGAGAACCAAAACGCTCCCCAGCAGAAGGCCGGGCATCGCCGCTCCCTCTCCCCAAGGGAGAGGGCCGGGGTGAGGGGGAAGGAAGCGGCCGAATATCCGCGCGGCTGCAAGATCTTGAGATGCGCCTCCGTCCTGTTCGTGTATTGATTCGTGCTTTCCAAAGCCGGGCGATCTGCTATCGAATAACCACTTTTATGCTCGATTCCCGGCCACTCCATGAACCTGGCAGTGAGTCCGCGCATTCTGAGTCCCAAAGCGGCCAGCACCGACTGACGTCGGCGGCTACGGTTCAGGGGTTCAAGGCGCGAACAGCTCGTTCGGGGCGTTCTCTCCTGGTGACGTGCACTGCTCTGGCAATAACGCTCATTGGCAACAGCGCGGAAGTCAAACTGGCGCCTCATGTCTTCACCGTCCCCGACGGTTACACGGTGGAACTCGTCGCCGGCACCAATCTCGTCCAGCGCCCGGTCAGCGCCAGCTTCGATGATAAAGGCCGTTTGTACGTGACGGATTCCTCGGGTTCCAATGCCAAAACGGAGGAACAGGCCAGGAATCCCGATCACCGTGTCCTGCGACTCGAAGACACCGACGGCGACGGCAGGTTCGACAAGAGCGTCGTGTTCGCCGACAAGGTGATGTTTCCGCAAGGCTGCCTCTGGCATGACGGGTCCGTGTATGTCGCCGGGCCGCCGAGCATTTGGAAGTTCACGGACACGGACGGCGATGGCGTGTCGGACAAACGCGAGGAGTGGTTCAAGGGCGGCACGCTGACCGGCTGCGCGAATGACATTCACGGTCCGTATCTCGGTCCCGACAGCTATCTGTACTGGACCAAGGGCGCGTTCGCCGAACAGACCCACAAACTCGGCAACGGGCGGACCCTGAAGGACAAGGCCGCGCATATTTATCGCGCGCGACCCGACGGCTCGGACCTGGATGTCATCATGTCGGGCGGCATGGACAATCCCGTGGAAGTCGCCTTCACGTCCGAAGGCGAACCGATTTTCACGAGCACATTCATTGACTTCAGCCAGCCTGGATACCGCGACGGGATTGCGCATGCGGTTTATGGCGGCGTGTTCGGCAAGGAGAACGACGTGCTCGAGGATGGCCGGGTCAAACGCACCGGGCCCGACCTGCTGCATCCGTTCGTGCAATTGGGACCCGGCGTGCCCAGCGGGCTATGCCGCGTTTACAGCCCCGGGTCTGGAGGGGAGTTCAAGGACCGATTTTTTTCCACGTGCTTCAATCTCCACAAGGTCGCCCGGCACGAGCTGGAGCGGGAAGGCGCCAGCTATCGCGGCACCACGAGCGATTTCCTCGTCAGCGACAATCTCGATTTCCACCCGACGGACGTCCTCCAGGACGCCGATTTGACTCTTCTGGTGATCGACACCGGCGGTTGGTACAAGCTGTGTTGTCCGAGTTCGCAACTGGCGAAGCCCGACGTGATGGGTTCGATTTACCGGGTCCGCCGGTCCGATGTCCGGAGATCATCGTTTGGCGACCTTCTCCTGAACTATCGGAGTCTTACCGGTCCGGAAATGTCGCCCGACAACGCCATGGAGATCATTTTCAAGAAGCGTTCGTGGCGCAAAAACCCCGAAGACGAAAAATCACTTCGAGCGTTCCTCGAAGCCTACGCCCGCGGCGGTCCGGCGGACGTCCGGCGGCCGGCGCCGCACCTGTTGCGTCTCGCGGCTGAAGCGGCCGGCCGGATCGGGAGCAAGGCTTCAGTGACTGCGTTGCTCGCAGCGCAGGAAAAGTCACCCGCGCAAGATCCTGTTCTCCAACACAGCTTCATCTACGCGCTCATCCAGATTGCCGCGCCGGCCGAGACGCGTCCCGGCCTGAAAAGCAGCGTGCCCGTGACACAGCGCGCCGCCCTCGTCGCCCTCGACCAGATGGAAGGCGGCGATCTGAAGGCGTCGGACGTGCTGCCGTTCCTCAGGGCCCAGGACGATTACCTCCGCGACGCCGCGATTTGGATTTATCGGCGTCACCCGGAATGGGCGTCAGAGGGCGCCGCTTTTGCCCGCGAACTTCTGTCCGGGTCACAGGGTGGCGAGCAAAAGGAGCGACTCGTTCGGATGCTCGCGGTTTCGCCGGCCGTGCAGGTTGAAATTGCCAAACGACTCGACGCAGCGCCGTCCGCCGAAAAGGCGCGTCTCCTGGACGCTGTCACCGAAGCACGACCCAAGGAATTTGCGCCGGAATGGGTCGCCGTCGTCCGGACCGTGCTCGGAGACAAAGATCACGTCGTTGCCGGCGCGGCCGTGAACGCCGTGCGCGCCCTCAGCCCCGACGCGAAGAAGCCCCATCCGGCCGCGAAAGAACTGCAACCGTTTCTGGCCACGATCGCCCGCGATACCCCGCGTCCGATGGACCTCCGCCTCGATGCGCTGCTGGCCATCGCCGGACCCCTCGACGGCATTAATGCCGCGTTGCTCGACCTCGCCATCGACGCCCTCGATGCTGCACGGACACCGGCGACCCGCGCGCGGGCCCTTCAGGTTCTCCAGCGCGCGACGTTCCGCAAAGCCGAGCTTCTGAAACTGGCGGATG
The DNA here is from genome assembly GCA_035277185.1 of Verrucomicrobiia bacterium. GTDB lineage: Bacteria > Verrucomicrobiota > Verrucomicrobiia > Limisphaerales > AV2 > DATEKZ01. Next base: position 2,550 of record DATEKZ010000690.1, on the reverse strand, counting down.
CGTTGCCGCGTGTCGGGCCGCTCGAACTGCCGCGCCTGTTGACGGTGTTCGAGCAGCTGCCCGATGAAGAGCTGGGCCGCAAACTCCTCTCGATCCTGGGTCAGGCCAGGGCTGCGAAGAGCCTCCCCGCGGCCAGCGTGCGCACGCTGTTTGCGAAGTTTCCTGCGGCCGTCCAAACCGCAGCCGCCAGCTTGATCGCGAGCCTTGATGCCGACGCCGCGAAACAGGCCGCGCGCCTCGACGCGTTGCTCGCCGAGCTCAAGTCGCATCCCGGGGACATCCGCCGCGGGCAGACGATCTTCAACAGTTCTAAGGCGGCGTGCGCCGCGTGCCACAAGATCGGTTACCTGGGCGGCAATATCGGTCCTGACCTCACGCGCATCAGCGAGGCGCGGGGAGAACGCGACCTGCTCGAGGGGATCGTCTATCCCAGCGCGAGTTTTGTTCGGAGTTACGAACCGGTGATCGTTGCCACGAAGTCCGGCGAGGAACACAGCGGCGTGTTGCGCAAGGACGCGCCCGACGAACTCGTCATCGCCACCGGTGCGAACACCGAAGTGCGCCTCGCGCGCGCCGACGTCGCCGAGCTGCGGCCGGGCGCCGTTTCGGTGATGCCACAGGGTCTGGACGAGCAGCTCAGCAAACAGGAGCTGGCCGATCTGCTCGCGTTCCTGAGGAACACGAAGTGGGGACCGCAGTAAGCGATCCGAATCCCGCAAGGTTTCGTGCAACGATCCAGGCGCCGATTATGAAACTTTCCGCCGCTTTCCTGTTCTGCCTGGTCCAGTGCGCGGCCGCTGATCTGCGAACCGGCACGGCGGCGGTGAATATCAATCCCGCAACCGGCACGCCGCTGGCCGGTTATTACCGCCAGCGCGGCGCGGAGGGAGTCATCGACGATCTCTACGCCAAAGCCGCTGTCCTGGACGACGGCAGGACCAAAGTCGCGTTCGTCGCGTGCGATCTCATCAGCCTTCCGCGACACACGGTGCTGGAGGCACGCAAACTCATCGAAGAGCAAACGCGCATTCCCGGCCGCAACGTGATGATCTCCGCCACGCATCAGCACACCGGACCCGTGATTGCGCGGGAGTCCGCGCGCGACGATCTGGATGGCGGCAATAGTACGTTGGGCAAGACTTACACGGATGGCCTGCCGAAGTTGATCGCTAAATCCGTCGTTGATGCCAATTCGAGGCTCGCCCCGGCGCGCGCCTCGTATGCGCGCGAGTTCGAACACCGGCTCGCATTCAACCGCCGTTTTTGGATGAAGGACGGCACGGTAGGCTGGAACCCGGGCAAGTTGAACCCGAATACCATCCGGCCGGTCGGCCCGATTGATCCCGAGGTGGGCGTCGTCTATTTGGAAACAGCCGATCAGAAGCCGCTACTCACCTACGTCAATTTCGCCATGCATCCGGACACGACCGGCGGCGCGCGGATTTCGGCCGATTATCCCGGCGCGCTTTCCCGTGTCCTGGCGAATTACAAAGGGCCGGACATGCTCACACTGTTTGCCAACGGTGCCTGCGGCAACCTCAACCATGTGAACGTCAATTGGGCGGGACGCCAGCAAGGCACCAATGAAGCCAATCGTCTTGGAACGATCCTCGCCGGCGCGGTGATGAAGGCCTACATGGATCTGAAGCCGGTCTCCAACACCACGCTGCGTGTTCGAAGCGAACGGGTGCAGCTACCCCTGGCGAAAATCACCGACGCGGACGTGACGGAGGCGCGTGCGGTCGTAAAACGAATGGCGCAGGCGAAGTTCATGGAGCTGGTCAAGGCATTCCAAGTTCTCGACGTTGCGGCGCGGGAAGGCAAACCGCTCGAAGTGGAGGTGCAGGTGATGGCGATGGGCGACGAGCTTGCGTGGGTTTCGTTGCCCGGCGAAGTTTTCGTCGAGCTGGGACTGAGCATCAAAACCGCGTCGTCGTTCAGGCAGACCCACATCGCCGAACTCGCGAATGGCTCGATCGGCTATATCCCCAATCGTTCCGCTTATGCTGAAGGCAACTATGAAGTCGTGAGCGCGCGCTGCGAGGAAGGTTCAGGCGAGATGCTGGTGACCGCGGCCGTAAGAATGCTAAACGAGATCTTCCAGGAGGCAGGACGGTAAGCCGCAGTACCACGATGAGCTACAACAAACCCGGCTGGCTCCTGGTTCCCGTTTTCAACCCGAGCTTCTTGAAACTCAGTTCGGTCGCCACGCGGCCTTGGGACGTGCGGTTCAGATAACCCTCCATGATCAGGTAGGGCTCGTACACTTCCTCGATTGTGTCCGGCTCTTCGCCCACCGCGACGGCGAGGGAGTTGACGCCCACCGGACCGCCGCCAAACTTCACAATGACCGCCTCGAGAATGCGTTTGTCCATTTCGTCGAGGCCGTTCTGGTCGATCTCCAGCATCGCCAAGGCCTTGTCGGCGACGGCGCCGGTGATGCGGCCGTCGTGTTTGACCTGGGCGTAATCGCGGACGCGGCGGAGCAAATTGTTCGCGATGCGAGGCGTGCCGCGGCTGCGCCGGGCGATCTCATGCGCGCCCGCATCT
>DATEKZ010000689.1:0-19737 GCA_035277185.1 Verrucomicrobiia bacterium | reverse complement strand
GACGGAAGCAATTTGATGTTCATGGGTGCGCCCGCCTAAAAACAATGCGTCCCTACGCACTGCTGTTAAAGGAAGGCGATGTGCACCATGACAGGTTTTGACAAATCTTACAAGTTTCTTCCGTCCGGCGGACGAATGAAGGAGCGTGTCATTCATGCTGCACCGGTTTCAGCGCTGGGTCGTCCAGATCCAGGCGGTAAAGGATCTGATTGTAATCGTAGCGCGGCGTCGGCGCCGGCTTGTCGGCAAATTGCATCGTGTAGGTGCCCTCGAAAATGAGGATCGGCGACGAACCGGGCGTGAACTCGGGATGCAGACGTGGGTTGTAGAAAGTGTAGTTCTCGTGCGTCAGGATTTTCACGGCCTCGCCCCACGGGCCCGTTGGCGTATCGGCCTCGGCATACCAGAGTTCGCCGAATGCCGACGGTTTCCCGAAGGATTCCATGAACACTGTGACCCAGCGCTTGCGGAACGCGTTCCATGCGATGGAACCGGTGTGGGGTTTTACGGGTTTGCCGTCACTGGCGGAGGGCAGGCTCTCCTGCGGCTTGAGCACTTCCCAGGTGGTGGAATCCTGCCACGCCTCAAACGTGGCCGGACAGCGAAGCGTGGGCAGCGGATTGCCGAAAAGCACCCATTCCTTGCCGCTCGAGTCTTTCCAGAAAACCGGATGGCCGAAGGGCGCGGGCGGCTGTTTCGGAGCCGCGTCGGACTTCTTCCAGAGCACGCGGTGCGGCTCGAAGTTCTCCGTCTTATCGTTCCACACGCAGAGGCCGCACTCGTAGGCTTCCAGCGGCGGTTTCACTTTGATGTAGGTGCCGACAAGCCTTGGCCCACCCGCCTTGTCCGGCAGACTGACGTAGCCGCTCACCCACGTCGGTCCGCTGCCCGGCATCTTCGCCACCCCGCGAGGCTTGCCATTCTCGTCTCTAAAGTAGTCGAACTTCAAACGCAGCGGAGGTTCAAAGGAGTCGAGTGGCTGCGTGGCGGTCGTCGCGCTGGTCATGTCGAAAATACCGAGCGGATAGTTGGGAATGATTGTATCGCCCCAGGCCCAGAACAGTTTCCCGCCGTGGACGGCGTTTTGAACGCTGTCGCAGCCGACGATGCCCGACTCCTTCCATTCCAACTCGCGCCCGAGTTTCTGGCTCTCGGCGAATAGCCCGCCGCCGGTGAGACGCCCCAGGCGTTTTGCGATGACGGTGCGATTCACTTCGACCTTGAGCGTCTTGCCCGGTTCCGGCTTCAGGCGCACCCCACGCGATCCGAAGCCGTCTTTTGGCACGTCGTAGCCATGGCCAATCACATCGAACCAGGTCTCGCGTCCCATCAATTCGGGCAAGTCGAAGGCGATGACACCCGAGTTGTCCGTGACGAAGCGCACATGATGCGTGGTGCGCAATTCAACGAGCGGCACGGGCCAGCCCGTTTCCCTCTCCACGACTTCGACCCGACAAATCTGTCCGCGAGCGGCCATCTCCCCATCAACCAGCGTCGTGCCGGCCAAAGCGGAGAAGAGAAACGACACCGCTGCTTTCGAGAGGGACCTCCTTCGTATCCGGGATTTGCGTTCAAGGGCGCGAAACATTGGCGAACTGCTGTATCTCAACGGACGAACCCAGACAAGCCCGCAAAGCTTTCCTCCCGGCGTCTAGGTTCCCGCACAGAATTTTGTCGCATATGCGACAAAATTTGGCATTGGGACGCTCCGTTCTCTTTGGCAGCGTGCGAACCATGCATCCCAAGACCGAGGAATTCCTAAACCTCTTGCTCTGGTCCGCCGACATGCTCTCGCGGCCCACGTTTCGCAATCTGACGGACTCGTACGAAAGCTGGGCCTATCGCAACGGGCTGATGCGGCAAGCCGCCTTTTTGGAAAGGGGGCAACTGGTTGAACGCGATCCCTCGGCGCCCGACGACCGCATGTATCGTCTCACCTGGCAAGGCACAAAAATCTGTACGCACTGCCAGTCTTTCGAGTCGTGCTCATCATTCACCCAATCGGGCACCGATGGTGATAAGATCGGACAGCCGGTCCGCCGGTTGATGCGCGGTCCAGCAGATGCCGCGCAGGAGCAGCAGTCGGAATAAGGGATCGTCGAACGTCCAGTTGTAATGGCCCGGGACGGAAACAAACACGCGGCCTTTGCCAGCCTCGCGGACCCAGAGCAACGGCTGGGCGGCGCCTTCTTCGGCGCCATTGGCCAGCAAATGTATCCGACCCGGATCACCGGTCAGGTTCCAATAGCTCTCGTCGTGCAGAGCCAGTTTGCGAAAGCCCCGCGTGATGGGATGGGCCGTGTCGGCGAAGTCCAGTTCGAGCGGACCGTGACGGAACCGCGACCGACCTCCGCTCCAGGCCAGACCGATCCGTTCGGTCAGGGGTGCACCCGCATCGTGCCCGTCAATCGCATAGTGAACATAGACGAGACCGCCGCCGCGATTGAGGAAGGCGTCAAGTTCTGTCGCCCGCGCTGCGGACCAGCCGGGGTTGTTCGAGTAGAAAACGATGACATTCGCTGCGGCGAATTGTCCGGACGTCGGCCAGCCAAAGGCGGTGTCCACGGTGACTTCGTCGGCCAGCGCCAACAGCTTCGACCAGCGTTTTTGCCAGAGCGGATAGTCGTGTTCGCCGGGTCCGTGGTCTTTGGGGCCGGTGGCAAGAAGAATCCGGAGTTGCGGCAGGTTCTCGCTCGCCATTGTTGAAGCCGCATTCAGGACGGATTGCAATTCCGCGCGCGGGCGGGGTGGAGGTGCGCCAGTGGCTTCGAGCGGCGCCGGCTCCAGTGGCGGCGGCATCAGGAGGAAGGCGCACAGGTCTTTCACCTGCTGCTCCGCGAGGCCTTGCAAAAGACCCTCGGGCATGAGCGAGAGTGCAGAAGGCGACATCGTTGCCACCTCGCTGCGCGAAACGGCGTTGGTCTTGCCGCCGACAACGGCGAGCCACAACTCCGCGGCGTTACCGCCCACGGGCACTCCCGACAGGAAGTCGCCGTTCTTGAGCTCAATGTTGTAGGCGACGTGGTCGGGATTGATGGCCGCACTTGGTTGCGCAATGTCTTTCATCACGGAAGCGTAGTCGCGGTGAATCAGATTCGAGAGGTCGGGACCGATTCCACGACCCTCGCCGCGGATCACATGGCATTGCGAGCAAGCCAACTTGTCCTCAAAGAACAGCCGTTTTCCGCGCCGCCAGTTGCCGCCCGTAATTTCCGGAATGGCGCGTTCGGTGTTGTTGGTAACAGTCGCCGTGTCCGGCACCACCCAGGGCAGCAACAGGCGGCGCAACGGGAGCGCGCGTGGACGAGGGTCCTCGACGGTAAACCAGGAAGCCTCGAGAACGGTTTCGGAGCCCGAACCGGAGGCGAGCGTCAGTTCCAGGGGAGTCCACCGGTTCTCGTGCGGCGCCTGCACGACAAGCCTGGTTTCGCGTTCGCTCACGCTCTCGACTGTCGCGGCGGACGCGTTGAGCGCGATGGGCGAAGACGACTTGAACACGACCGTGACCTGCTCAGGCGGATAATCAAAGTCGAGTTTCGATCCGGGTTGTGTCGCGGAGCGGAGGACCTGCCAGAGGTCGAGTTGTGTGCGGAGAACGAGGCGCCCACTGCCGGCCAGCAGCGCCCACAAACGGGCCTGGGCCGCGCTCGGAGACGTGAACACGCGCGCTACCGCCAGGTCGAGATGCGGCAGCCAACCCGTCCACTGCTCGACGCCGTCGGAGTCGCGCCAGCTCGCTTCCACGCCGGTCAGGTCGTGGGCCAGGTCGAGGACGGGATGTTGGGGAAGGGGCGCAGGAAGGCTGCCGGCGGGAAGCGATTGGGAACCCGACGGGAGAGGCGAAAGGCTGGTGAAACTCGAGAGCGGGAGCGTGATCGCATAATGCTCGGACCGTCGGCGCGGAGCCGAGCGCAGAACGAGGGTACGGCCATCGCCTTCCAGCACGGTCGAGAACACTTCGATCTCATAGCGCGGCTCGGCGAGTTGGTTCTGTACGACCTGATAACCCGGACGCAACACCTCGAACCGGTCGCCCGCGGCCACGTGGCGACCTTGCGCAATGGTGATCTGTCGGCTGAGCGCCTTGAGTCGCGATGCGTCAAGCGGGCGGTCGAACTCGACGTGCGTCTCGGTGGGACTGGCCGCCCAGACGAGCACCGGTTGAGGCACGTTCGTGTCGGCAAAGGAGATTTGATGGAGCTTTCCCTCGCCATTCGGGCCGCTGCCCCAATCCGGCTGGCCGCTATGGACGGCCACCAGCAAACTGCCGCGCGGCGAGACACAGGCGTCCACGGCGAGCATGTTGAGAGAAGCCACGAGCTGGTTCTGCGCGACGTAACCGGCCGCGGTCTTTGCCAGCTTCGTTCGCCACAACTTGCCCCGAGAATAACCGGCGACCAGCGCATCACCACGCCACCAGGCCGGGCCGAAACCCGATGTCGGCGCTGCGGGACTGACCGGTCGCCCGGGCAACAGGTTGAAATTGAGTCCGCAGGTGGACTGGTGTTGCGGGCGATAGTCGAACACGCTCGGTTCGTCGATGACACCCGGGAGATGTTTCGGGTGTCGTGGTGGAAAACCATAATGGCGGCCGGCCTCGAGGTGCAGCAGTTCGTCCAGCGGATTCCCGTTCGGCAGCCATGTCGCGCCTTCCTGATCGGTGCAAAACAAATCACCCGCTTCGTTGAAGGCGAGCGCAACGGGAAAACGGACGCCCGTACAGAGGATTTCCCGCCGCATGAAATCGGGCGATACTTTCAGAATCGCGCCACGTTCGTCCTTCAAATCGTATCGCGCCTGGCCCGTTGCGCGATCGATCAGGTACGCATCCGTGAAATTCGCCGTGCCGAGGCCGAAATAGATACTGCCGTCGGAGCTCACGGCCACACCGAGCGCATCCACGCCGTGCGGTAACTCCTTCCAGCCTTGGGCAATGATAATCTCTTCGTCGGCTACGTCATCGGTGTTGGTGTCCACGATCAACGAGACCTTCCCCTTGGAGGCGATAAATGCACCCTGGCCGCGGGCGTAACCTGGAGGCGTGAGCGCCAGGCCGATGGGAGCGCGCAACGCAGGCTGGCTCCAGAACGGAGTCGCCCGGTCTTCCAATCCGTCACCGTCTGTGTCGGCCAGCAACCAGACCCGGCCATCGTAACCGAGCGCGACGAGCCGCCCGTCGGGACGATACTTCACGCAGTTGATATTGCTCAATTTGACTGGCAGTTCGCGCACAATGAATCCCGGCACAAACATCTGCACCGGCGGCGGGTTCGACACGGCGATCAATGGAACGAGGCGGCGGCCGTCCAGTTCGAGAGCGGTGTGTTTGGAGCCGAGGTAACGCTCGACCTCGGCACGTTCGGCTTCTGAGAGAACACGTCTGTAGAGCAGCACTTCGGCGATATCGCCGTTGAAGAAGCCCTGCGTGAATGGCGGTTCCGCCGAGTTCGAGTAATGCCGCGCGCCAAGCGTGAATTCGTCCAGCGCCAGCGCGCCCCCGGAACGCGGACGCATTCCCTGCGGCAGACTGTCGAGCCACACCCGCACGTTGGCCGCGTCGCTCGTGATGGTCAGGGTGTGTGTGACGCCGAACGGGACAACCGCGGATAACAGGTCCTGCGCGCCCGTGAAACCGCGGCCTTCGACATTGAGCGATTCAAACTGCGGCGTCGCGCCGAAACTGAAATCCACGGTCATGCCGCTCGTGTAATCGTTCTCGCCCGAGCGATTGAACGCGAGGAAAGCGCGAAAGCCTCCGGCGTTCGTACGCGGCGTGGCACGGATGAACAGGGTGATATTCGTGAAGCTGCTTTCCAGATTGGCTGCCGAGAGAAAGTCGTCGTTGCCATCGAACCGTACGACCGCACCGCCGCTCTCGCGAATCAGACGGGGCCGGGCTGCACTGACGGGCTGGCGAAGGTCGCGTTTGAGTCCGGACGCATCGTGCCACTGGTCGAGTGGCCCGCCGTTGGCAACGAGCGGGCGACGGCCTTCGCGCGCCGCGTTTTCACGCGAAGCGTCGAGCCACAATGCGAGGCCCTCGCGGACCGGCAACTTCGGATCGGCCCAGCGCTCGACGGCGGACGATTTGGTTGCCACCAAGGCCATCGCCGCCACGGCGACACAGCAAAGACTTCGGTGGAGTTTCATGGCCGAGGTTTCGACGCAGTTCGAGGCCTCAGTCCGACGAAACGTCGCCGACAGCTGTCAGCGGTCCTTGCGTTTCGGCATGGGGTTGAATTCACGGGACGCTGCGTGCCTTTTTCGCTGGAAGTTTTGCAGAAACCCCGTCTGCCCGATTCAGAAAAACAAATGCGCCCAGTTTGGAGACGGTCAGGATGTCCGTGCGGCCATCGCCGTTGACATCCGTCGCGGCGACTTGAACGCCGACGCCTGATTTGTCATCAATGCGGTACGGCACGAACGTCGCGCCGCCCTTGGCTTCCCGCTTAAGCCGAAACCAGTAGAGCACTGGGGCTTCGTTCGGTTCGATGTCGCCATTCGGCCCGTGCGCCCACAGGCGTTTGCCGACGATGATGTCTTTGAGACCGTCGCCATCCAGGTCCGCGAAGTCGAGGGCATGCGGCTGAGTAAAGGCCACGCCGCATCTCGCCTCCTCTGACCGGTCGCCCATAAGGACGTGTTTCTTGAACGTGGTGCGGCCGCTCTCGTTCACCTGTTCGAACCACGCCAGGCCCCAGCCATGGGCGTCGAGGGCGGTGATGATGTCGTTGCGACCATCGCCATTGACGTCATAAGCGAACATTTGCGCGCCGCCTTTTTCTCCGAACCTGAACTCGTGCCGGATCCATACGGCGTCGTGATCCGCGGGCTGCTCGTACCAGCCTTCATTGAGGAGGAGGTCGAGTCGTCCGTCGCCGTTCACGTCGCCGAGGCCGGTCCCATGGTAGAACTGTTCCCATCTCCTTTTGTCGGTGATCGGCTTGAACGTCCACGGCGCGGCCGGGTTGGCCCGATCGGGTTGGATGAAACCCCATCGGTCCTCCCAGTGGCCAACGATCTCCGGTTTGCCGTCGCCATCCGCATCCAGAAACGGCGGAGATTCGCCTTTTACACGCTCGAACACAAAATGCTTTTCCCAAAATCCCTTCGCACCCTTCGGATTCTCATACCAGAAGGCCTGATGGAGGTGGACCCGTCCGAGCACGAGGATGTCCTGCCAGCCGTCTCCGTTGAAGTCGTGTGCGTACGAGAACATGCTGTCGGTCGGACTCGGCGGCAGTGGAAATTCTTTGGCCAGATAGAACTCATGCTTCACTTTGAAGTCCACACCCTCATACCAGAACGGCCCGGCGATGATGTCCATTTTGCCGTCGCGATTGATGTCGCCCGCCGTGATGCCGTCGCAAAAATACCTGTCGGTAAGTACCTGCTTTTCGAAGGACGGCATTGCGGCCGGCGCCGCGCGGGCCGGGAGGATGATCAGGAAGGAAAGAGTTAGCGAGCTTGTTCGGAGATTCATCCTGATGACATTTTCTGAGCGTCTGAAGAACCAGGCGTTTTGGCCCGGCCATCCGCTCAAGTGACGCCCGGTTTGTACCATCGGGCGCAATCCGAATCACTCCTTTTCTCGCCGAAGCCTTTCATCGGGAGCATCTCAAAATCTTGCAGCCGCGCGGATATTCGGCCGCTTCCTTTCCCCTCACCCCGTCCCTCTCCCTCGGGGAGAGGGAGCGACGACGCCTGGCCTTCTGCTGGGGAACGCTCTGGTTCTCGAACGCCGCTTCGGTGGTCCCTCTCCCCTGGGGAGAGGGTCAGGGTGAGGGGGAAAGCAACCCACCCAGGTGCAGGGCTGCAACAAAGTACCATGCCCCTGCGCGACGAGTTCCTACACCGATCATGAAGAAACGGAGATGCGCTCCTTTTTCATCGAACACGCGCCGTTTCAAATCAAAGAAGGCTTGTTGCGCAGAATCGGGCGACGGCATAATCGACGCATCATGAATCTCCCGGAGTGTTGTTCCAGGCGCCTGTTCGCCGCCGCGCTGCTTTCCACGGCGGGCCTTGTGCCACATCTCGTTTGGGCGGCCGAGCTGCGTGAGACTGCCGAGCCGCCGGTGATCCCCGTCGGATACGACGCGTTCCTTCAGTGGGAACAGTGGCCGATGCTTCGAGTAGGTGTTCGGGCCTACATGCGGAGCACTTTCGACCGGACCGGTGGCAATCACTTCGCCGACGCCGCCCACTACATCCGTCAGGTGGACGATCAACACAGCGTCGCCCTTGACGAACAGGGTCCCGGGATTCTCTGGTTCGTCCGGCACAACCACTGGCACGGCAGTCCGTGGAGCTACGCGGTGGATGGGCGCGAGACGATCGTGCGCGAGAGCAGCACCGCCGATCCAACCAAACCCGTGGAAAACTCGATCTTCCTGCCTGAGAACCTGTTTCCCGCGGGACTGACCTATACCTGGTCGGTAACGAAAGGCGCCGATTTGTCGTGGGTGCCGATTCCGTTCGAAAAGAATCTTCAGATTGCCTACGGACGCACGCGCTACGGTACGGGTTATTTCATTCTCTGGAAATTGATGCCAGGTCTCACGAACGTGTCGCGAGCGCCGGGCAGTTGGACCACAAATCACGTGCCGCCGAAAGAAGTGCTCGAACTGCTGCGGCGCTCCGGCACCGATATCGCCCCTCCGCCATCGGAATGCTTTCAAACCAACGGCACGGTGGCGCTTGCGGCACATGAAGGGAGAACCCTGGTGAGTCTTGACGGAACACCCTCCACGATCCGGCGGCTGGCATTCCGTGTTCCGGAGAAATCCGCCGAGGCATTCCGCCAGGCGCGATTGCGTATCTGGTGGGACGAGAGGCCCCATCCGTCCGTGGACGCTCCGGTCGGCCTTTTCTTCGGGACCGCCTCGCTGATGCGCGACGAGGGCCAGGAGTTCATCGTGAAATCGTTTCCGATGACCGTGCGTTACGCGGGCGGAGCACTCGAGTTCGCGACGTATTTCCCAATGCCCTTTCTCAAGAGCGCGCGTATCGCCCTCGCCGAGACCGCCGGTGCGCCGCTGACGGACGTGACATGGAGTCTGCGCACACAGCCGCTTACCGGTCCCCTCAACGCGGCGGCCCAATTTCACGCGACTTACCGCGATTTTCCCAAGCCCGGCCGGGGACACGATCTGGTGTTGCTCGACACCACGGAAACCGAAGGCGGCGGCGACTGGTGCGGACACCTCGTGGGGACCACCTATCAGTTCACGACCACCGGCCAGCTCAACACGCTGGAGGGCGATCCGCGTTTCTATTTCGACGACAGCCTTTCGCCTCAATGCCAGGGCACCGGCAGCGAGGAATGGGGTGGCGGTGGCGATTACTGGGGAGGACGCACGATGACGTTGCCTTTCGCCGGACATCCGGTTGGCCGTCCGCCACAGCAGGCGAAGTCGGAACTTGATCGAGTCCATTCGGCGTATCGTTTCCTGCTGACCGACCTCATGCCGTTCGGCCGCAACGCGCGGATCACATTGGAGCACGGGGGAGAAAACACCTCACGGGAACACTACAAAACAGTGACCTGTTGGTACGGCGTCAACCACCCCGGCCTGGTGCCGACCGACGAATTTGACGTCGGCGACGCGGCGGACGAGAAGTTGCACGACTATCACTCACCCGATGCCACGCGGCCGGAACCGCTGTCCAGCCGATTCGAGTGGGGTGTCGATCATCTGCCGGTTTCCGCCGGGCGCGGCCGGACGGAAATTTTTGCGGAGACCAGCGACGACGGGCGCAGGACCCGGACGTGGTCGGAGTTTACGCTGAAGGTCGCCACCAACAATCTGGGCGTTCTGCTTCGTCGCCGGCTGGATTTGAATTATCCGAATCAGAAAGCCCGGGTGCTCGTGTCGCCGGTCGAGGGCGAACCTGTGTGGCAGGAAGCGGGAATATGGTACACAGCGGGCGGAAATCCGGCGGTGTTCGGAGATCCGCTCGGTCTGCCGAAAGAGCAGGTCACCGTCAATCCTGAGATCGCCCTCCCCGCTCACATCGTGTGGCCATCCAACCGTCGTTGGCGCGAAGATGAATTCTTGCTTCCGCGGCGCCTGACGGCAGAACACGCGGTGGTTCGCGTGCGACTTGAATTCCAACCCGTCGGTCTGCCGCTGTTTCCCGGTCATCCGGTGGCTGAAGAAGCCTGGACGGAATTCCGCTATCGCGCCTACAGCTTCGTCATGCCGCGGGTTACAATGGATCGCGGCGGCTCTCAATGAAAGTAGCGTCCTTCGACTCACGCTGCGCTTCGCGTAGCGTGCCGGACGCAGATCCGCCTGACAGTAAGGTCACGGAGCCGGAGTTGCCTTGCGCGTGAGGCGCTCCCGCATGTTGATCAGGTCTTTGTAGGCTTCCTTGAACGCGGCGACATTGACCGGGTCGGTCGCGTTCGGCGCAAGTTGTTCGATCAAGGCGATGCGGTTTTGGATCAGTGGCAGGTCGCCGACAGTAAGGTTCCTGAAATTCAAACCGTCCTCGTTGAGGTCCTCGATGAGATTCTTGCGATGGCTTTTCGTGAGGACGGGGTCGTTGATGGCCTGTTGGTAGAACTCATTCGCCTGGGTATCCGCCCCGACAAAACTCAAGGCCAGACGCGCGAGCGGCTCTTTGGCGGCCGCGTTAGTGAGCAGGAGTGGATTCTGGTAGGTCTGCGCCGCGATCGCCACCGCCTGCGGTCCGAGCGATTGCTGGAGATACTTGAGCGCGCTGCCGTCCAATGCGCCATCGTGCTGCACCAACTGTGCCTGCGCCGCGCCCGCATAACTGGTGTCGCCATACATCATCAGCACGCTGAAGAGATGGTCGCGATCGTTCTGGTCGAGCGGGCTGGCGGGATTTGCGAGTGCCGGGCGCGCGAGCAGGTCACGCGCGGCAGCGAGCGCGATGTCGCGATACTTGTTCGGCGCCGATTCCTGCAAGGCCCGCGCGAGCCAGGCCAGTTCCACGCCGCGACCTGTCGTGCCGAGAGTTTCGGCGAGAAGTTTCTCCGCTTCGGGCCCGCCAGTCCGTTTCAACACATCGAACAATCCAAACCGCAACGAGGGCGGCAACACGAAATCGTCCGGGACTTTGCCGCCCCCGCCCCGGCCCTGGCCGGGTGAGGCAAAGTCAATTTCTTCATTGCGGGCGAGGAACTCGCGAATCGCCGGCAGCGCGGCTGGTCCGGCGTCGATCAACTCTTCGAAATCGTGAATCGCCTGCCGCACCACGCGGGATTGACCGGGCCCGGACGTCGGCTTCAGAGCCCGCAGTCTGGCGATCAGCTCGGCCGGCTTCAGTTTCGGCGGATTCGCGGCCGCCGGTGCCGGCGCGACGATAGCCATCCCAAGGCGCTCGGACGCTTGCGCGTTTTCCAGGGCCGCTTGCAGTTTGGCCTTCTCCTGCTGCCACGCGGCCTGTTGCACGGCCAGCTCGGCGGTGTGCCGCGAATTCAATTGATTGGAAACGAAGAAGGCGGTTGCGGCGCCTCCGATTGCAACGGCGGCAAGGAAAAGGAGCGTTCGCTTCATAGAGTTCGCTGCCACCCGTCCCACAAGCGCCGGACGGGTGGCGAGATCGAGCACGTCAACCGGACCTTTTACCAGTTTACGCAGGTCACGACGTTCTGATTCGCATCATACAGCAGCGTCGCATGCGTCACGTTGTTCACGCAGAACGATGCGCTGCTGTCCACGGCGGTGGTGATGCGGACTTTGCCGTCGCTGCCGGTGATGCCTGACTTGGTTTCAGTGATGTTTTGGCCGGTTTGGTTATCAAAACCGGAAGCCGTGGCGTTCACCGTGGCGTTCGCAACAGCCGCGCCGAGGTGATTCCTTATGAAAACGTCAACCCAGCGGCCCGGGTTCTGGCCCTTCTGCGCTCCGTGGGAGATCTGATGGACGTGCATCGTGCCCGCGCCGCTCAGTGTCGTGGCGCTGGCCTGTGTAGACGTGAGACTCTCATTGCCGGACGTATCTACCGCCGTCACCACGTAATGGTAGGTGGTGGACGCGACAAGGCCGAGGTCGGAGTAGGCGCTGGTGGTCGCGCCGCCGTAGATCAGACTGTACGGTCCGCCGGAACTGAGGCTGCGGTAAACGTTGTACCCGAACAGATCGCCCTCCGTGTTGTTGCTCCAGTCCAGATTGATCTGGCTGGACGAAGTGGCGGTGGCGGTCAGGCTTGTCGGCGCGGAAGGCCGGGTTGTATCGGCCGATCCCGTCCAGGGCGACATGAACGCGGCGATCAAGGCGACGTAGGGCCCCTGGTAGCTGATGGAGTTTTCGTTTACTTCCCAGGGCTTGGTTCTGGACCAGCCGCGCGGCGAGTTGTCGATCCAGTCGCGGTAGAACCGCTCGTAGTAGGTCACTGCGCCGGGAGGTTTTGCCAGGCCGCTGTAATCCTTGTTGGGACCACCCGGCACAAAGCCCGGGGCGGGGCCGAACAGCGAGGTGTTGTTGTCGCTGACACCATAGTTGTCCACGCCCTTAAAGTAGGGATAGTCAGGCTCCGTCACGCCCGGCGGCAGGCCTCTGTACGACGCCACCGATTCCGGGTCAGTGATCGCGCCGAACCACGAGTGGAAGAACTGATAGGAGGAATGTTCCCCGCCGTAGGCCGACATGTTGCTCAGGTAGGTCATGCCCATCGGATTCTGACCGTGGAAGTGGTGCAGGAAATCCTGCGCGAGTTCCAGGCACTCGGCGGCTGTATGTGAGCCCGTCGCTCCCAGGTTGACGGCCTCGAGCAGCAGGACGCCCCAGGAGCCGCGGGGCTTGTTGCTGCCCCAATGGTAATAGGGGTCCCTCATCGAATTCCGGTACGGGCCCCGCCAGGCGAAGTAATCGTCCACGGTGACGCCGATACCGGTCTTCATCCGGCCGGCGATGGTGGCGTTGGCGCCGGGTGTGCGGATGTAGGCATAGGCAGCGTGAGTTGCGGCGCTATAGCCTTCGTGGAAGGCCGTGCCCCAGTCGGGATAAAAGTTTTCCACGTAGGTTTTCGCGCTGGTGATGGTATGGTCCAGCCGCCACAACTCCGCCGCAGCCCAACATTTCATGGTGGAATCGCCCTGGCCCAGAACATTGTTCCAACTGAGAATCGCCGCCGCCTTGAGCGCCGCCGCGTTGCCGTAGGGGTCGCCCCTGGCCGCACAGATGCGCGCGAATCTGGCCACACTGGCGGTGAAGATACTCGTGGAGTCCACGTCGGCCCCATAATAGTGGTGGTTGTGAACGGCCCTCGATGGCGGGCAGGAATCGGGAGCGCCGCCGTATTCATCCCATACCCTGCTTAGCACCTCGCCGCCCGGTCGCTGCATCTTCAACATCCAGTCAATCTCGACCTTCAATTCATCGAGGATGTCAGGCACGCCGTTGCCGCCGCCCGGGATCAGGAGTTGGCCGTCGCCCCAGACCGTGGGGTTGTTCTCGTAGGCGATCATCAGCATGTTCATCGCAAGGAAGAGGTCGCCCCAGATGTATTTGTTGTAGTCGCCGGCATCGTGCCAGCCGCCGCTCAAGTCGAGCGTTCCGTAGTTGGGTTGTTGAGCTGCGGGCGCACTCGCCGTCAGATACGCGTGGCAGATGAAGGGATCGGACCATGGCGCCTGGGCGTAGGGCTGAGGATGCGCCACGCCACAGCGCTGATAATAGAACGTCTTGAGCGCAACCTTGCCGACGTCGTTGTAAATATTCGCGTCGAGTTTGAAATCGTAGGACTGCTGATTCCACGAGGGGACGTACAACCGGTACGTGCCCGCAATGTTAAAGGGAGTGAAGTTCACCTGCCAGACCGTGTCGCCGGACGGCTGGCCGTCGGCGCCCAGGCTGGTGATGGAACCTCCACTGGTCGGCACGGTGAAGACGACCGTGTCGCTCGCGTTGCGGATCTGGACTGTGGCGCCCGGATCGGCGGTGAAGATGGCGACTTTGATATCGCCGGGACGATAGCCGAAGTAGTCCATCTTGATGTTCGGCGTCACCGGAGCGGCCCATGCGGTGGATGACAGCGAAGCCAGCACCACCAGGGCAGGGATCATGTTTTTCATTTTACAATTCTCCTTTCTGGTCCCGGGAAGGACCTTGCTTATGGACGGGTGAGATCATAGCCGCCTAGGGCTGAGTGGTCTGATCGTTGGGCTAAAGTTTTAGTCCAAGCCGGGACAATGCAAGAGCAATTCCTTGCCTTTTTTGCACCCGAAATGTGCGTCCACCACGAGGCGGCATTCCTACGATTCGTTCAAATGCCGCTTGAAGCTGCCGCGCTGATTTCGGAAATCACGACGAGCGAGCGCCGGTGAATGTGGCTGACCGGCGCCTCACAACGAGGCGCCAAAGCGTAAGGGAACTGGAAAGCGGCGATTGACTCGCGCTGTCGATGGCAGAAAGTCGGCGGCAATGAACATCAGAGAGAGCTGTCCTCAAACCGCGAAGTGAGAGTTTGCCCGTGAACGATCTTCGAATTATTGCGGCGATCATTGCGCTCTGCTCGGTTGCGGCAGCAGCGCGCGGGGAAGACTGGCCGCAGTGGCGCGGGCTCCATCGGGATGGTGTCTGGCACGAGACCGGCATTCTCGAGTCCTTCCCGTCCGGAGGTCCGAAGGTTCTCTGGCGCATTCCTGTGGGAACCGGTTTTTCCAGTCCCATCGTCGCGCAAGGCAAAGTCTATGTCACCGATTCGCACGTTACGCGCACCAATGCGCGTGAGAATGTCCGCTGCCTGGACGCCGCCACCGGAAAGACGAATTGGGTCCACACTTACGACGTGGTGTACCCGGAGTACGGCGCCGATCCCGATCATCCTTTCGGACCCGCCGCGACGCCGGTCGTCGCCGACGGAAAAGTTTATACGTTTGGGAGGATGTGCGATCTTTTGTGCCTCGATGCTGTCACCGGTCGCGTGCTTTGGCGCCACGAGCTTCCGAAGGAATACGGAACGGCGGAAGACCTGCGCGGGTTCAATTCCTCACCGATCATCGAAGGCAATCTCGTTATCATCGCCATCGCCAGGAGTCCGCAAATCTCTGTTGTCGCCTTCGACAAAGATTCCGGCCGCCAGGTTTGGGAAGCGCTCGACGAGATTCCGTCCAACACTTCACCGATCGTCATCGACTCCGCGGGGCGCAGGCAGCTCATCGTCTGGGCTTACAAGTCGGTCACTGCTCTCGACCCGCGGACCGGCCGCATTCTCTGGCGCCAGAGCGTTCCGCCCGCAGGAAACTACGCCGTCTCAACGCCGGCGTGGAAAGACGATTTGCTGCTGCTGAGCGGGCTGATGCTGAAACTCTATGGCGACAAACCCGGCGTTTCTGTTCTCTGGCCGGACGAGATGCGTCCCTTGCGCATTTATGTGAGCGACACCTCGACGCCGCTGCTCCAGGACGGGTTGGTTTTCTCCCCCACGTCCAAGGGCCAGCTTCTCTGTCTGGACGCAGCCACCGGCAAACAGCTTTGGCAAGCGGATCAGGTATCCGAATCGAAAAGCGGAGCGAGCATCCACATGACCGCAGTTCCGGGCATTCGTTGCGTCTTCCTCTTTACCGACCGTGGAGATTTGATCCTCGCCCGACTCACCGCGGCCGGCTATCAGGAGCTGGGCCGTTTTCATCTGCTCGATCCCACCGCTGACTATGGCGAGCGAAAAATGGCCTGGGTTCCGCCGGCCTACTCCGGCCAGCGCGTCTTTGCCCGTAATGACAAGGAACTGGTCTGCGTTTCCCTCGCAGCCACGCCGACGAACGCGCCGGTTGAATGATTGAAGAACCCGCGGCAGGCGAGATCCGTTGAGAGTCGGGCGCACCGTGTTTCACGAATGACCTCCTCTCCCCGGCCCTCTCCTCCGCAGGGCGGAGGAGAGGGAGTTGGTGGTGGTGTGAAGTTTTGCGCCGTTGTGAGCCGCGCTGCTGGCTTTGTTACTTTCTCACGTCCACCGGCCATATACAGTCAGAAACGTGCCAGATGATTTTGAGTTGCTGCGGCAGTATGTCGAGCGCGGCTCGTCCGAGGCATTCGGAGTGCTCGTCGAGCGCCACTCAGGCATGCTGCATGGCGCGGCGTTGCGCATTGTGCGTGATGAGTCCAGGGCTGAAGAGATCACGCAGGCGGTCTTTATCATCCTGGCGCGCAAGGCGGCCAGCTTGCGCCGGGGAACGATTCTCGGCGGCTGGCTCTATCGCACCGCGCGCTTTGTGGCGTTGGACGCGCTTCGAGCGGAACGACGCCGGCAGCAACATCTGAGCAACTTTGCCCTGTTGACTGACTCATCCCGAACCGCTTCCGTCTGGGACCAGATCGCACCTCTCCTGGAAGAGGCGATGAACCGCCTGGGCGACACCGACCGCGACGCCGTCGTGCTCCGATTTTTGGAGCAAAAGAGCTTTTCCGAAGTGGCCTCCGCTCTCGGCACCAGCGAAGCGGCGGCGAAGATGCGCGTCGGTCGTGCGTTGGAAAAGCTTCGCAACGCCTTCGCACGGCGCGGCGTGGCCGTGACGGCGACGGCCCTCTTCGGAGCCCTCTCCGTTCATGGCGCCTCAGCCGCGCCAGCCGGTCTTTCGGCAACCGCCATCACCGCTGCGCTCGCTCAAGACGCGGCGGTTAACTCATCGCTGATGGTGCTGGTGAATGGAGGATTGAAGATCATGGCTTGGAACAAAACGAAATCCAGTGCGGTGACCGGCATCGTCGTGCTGTTGCTGGCGGGCGGCGCTGTCGTCGTGCAGCAGCAGGCATCGCGAAGCGCGGACGCTCGTCCGATGTCCGTCGCCGGTTTCGAACCAATGGCGGGCGAGTGGGAAGGGACGTACGAACTTCGCGGCGACGGGCTGCCCACCCCGATGAGACAAACCGCCGCGTTAACGATCCGGACCACCGGGCAAGGACGTGCCTGCGAGATCGAAATGCGACTAATGGATGCCGCGGGTGGAGTGACTCAATTATATCACTTCACCCATACGCTGAACGGGTCCGGCCGACAAATCGTCACGGTGGACGATCCACAAGTCGGACGGATAACTGGCGAGGGCGTTGTTACCGAGAGCGTCAACAACCCGGGCAGAGGAGAGTGGGTCACCGCGTTTCGCGCACCCCACAGGAACGGGGGCGGTGTCACTGAATGCCGATGGGTTCGCCGGGGTGATGAACTGATCATTACCCGCCGCGACCAGAGCACGACTCCCCAAGGGACGGGCCAACTGTACTCAGACCTAAAACTGCGGCGACGCGCAGCAGCCAAAGCAACTCCCTGACAACTGTTCATCGTGAAAGTTTCCTGTTTCCATCCACGCGAGAATTCCAAAGGCGGGCAGACGCAGAAAACAAAGGAGCTTCGTTCAATCCCGAAGGGATTGCATCACTCAGCCCGGGGTTGCCGGGTCCGCGAGGCTGCCTTGGGTGAGGGGTCAAAAATGTTTTCCAACCCTGAAGCGGTTGCATTAAAAACCGGCGACCTTCATCACCTGCTACAATATTTGCGAGTGAAAAAGGCGGCGCTCATTGGTTTGTCTCTGGGCGCTGCCGTTGCCATGGATTTTGCGCTCGTGCATCCCATCTTGTGCCGATGGAAAGGCCCGACGACTTCAACCAGCTCACGCTGGGATTCCTTGCCAAACGTCACTCGAGATGAGGACCCGGGAAGCCTTGATGCTTTTCGCCCAATCCAATCCATGAAGAAAGTTTTTTATCCCGTCGTGTTGCCCCTGGCAGCTCTGCTCCTTCGGCCCGCCGTTGGCGCCGAGCGATCGAAAGGCTCTGACCTGGTTTATCGCGTGCCGAATATGGACAAGGTCATGGTGCATTCCAATTTGGTGTACAAAACTGCCGCCGGTCTGCCGCTCGAAGCGGATGTTTATCTTCCCCAGGGAACACACTCCAACGCAACTTTGCCCGCGATTATTTTTGTCCTGGGCGATGCGTCGCCCGCAGTGCTGCGCAACGCAAAGGATTGGGAATTCTTCCATTCGTATGGACGGCTGGCCGCCGCGTCCGGATTCGTCGGGATTACCTTTAATCATCGTTCTTCCGAAAACTTCACCAAATTGCCCGAGATGCGGGGAGATATTGAGGACCTGGTGCGGTACGTGCGCACGAATGCGCCGGCGCTGTCGATCAACAAGGACCAGCTCTGTCTCTGGTTCTTCTCCGGTTCCGGTCCACACCTGAGTGTCGGCATGGGAACAAACGCCGGGTTTGTAAAGTGCCTGGTCGCGTATTATCCAATGCTCGCCGTGCCTACCAATGTGGTGAGCGCAGATATCGCAGCAGAATATTCGGCCATCAAACAAATCAAGAGACATGCGCCGCGGGTGCCGCCGATGCTCGTGGCGAAAGCCGGACGTGACGCGCCGTCTCTCAACCGGTTGATCGATTCACTTCGCGACCAGGCGAAAGCTTCCAATCTACCGCTGGAATATCTCGAGCATCCGAAGGGCCGTCACGCCTTCGATATCCTGGATGACGACGATACGTCACGGGAAATCCTGCGGCGCACCATGAGCTTCATCGAACGTCATTTGGTTGGACGGTGACCCAGGATAGCTCGTGCCTCGCAACCCTTGGGCTTTGGGGGGAGGGAATCTCTAGCGCATCGTTTGTTGTCGTTCATCGCCATTGTGCGAAGCGGTTCGCTACGGTTTACCCTGAATCATTCGCTTGAGCACGTTGGCGGTGATGCGCTGAACGCGCGGATCATCCTGGCTGAAATCGCGGCGCGGCGGATTCATCTCTCCAGGCGGTGTGGAAAGGACCATGTTCCACCAGCAGGTGCCGGCGTCGAAGACGATGTTCCCTTTCGGCAATTCGTAAATCGTCGAAGTGTGCACGCTGCGTGTATTCAACTCGCGATTGTCGCGCGGGCGCGTGGGTGCTGTCGCGAGGATCGTCAGGCCGGGCTGGTTGCCATTTGGCGTGCCGTGATATTCCCAGCCGACGAGCTTCGGGATGCTGTCTCCTTTCTTCATCCCGGTGCCTTCAAAGATCCAATGTTCGGGCTTCTCCACGGTCCAGTCGGCCATGCCCGTCCCGTGGGAACTGGAGCCCATCAAATCTCTCGCCAATTGTCCGAAGGTTTTGATTCGCCCGAAGACGCGGTTTCGTCGGCCATCAGTGGACGGGTTCAGGTAAACAAGACCGGAAACGGAATTACCGGAGAGAAACGCGAGGCTCACGCCCTGATCGCGCGCGTGCATGACGTTGTCATACATTTGTTGTGACCAGTATTCGTCGTGTCCGACCGACAGCCATCCCCTGGCTCGGAGCAGGCCTTCGCGATCGGCGTGCGTGTCGATATTGGAAATGTAGGAGACGTCGTAGCCTTCCTTCTCCAGCCAGAAGGCGAGCGGAAATTCCCAGAGCAGAAACTCGCCGGACCCGTTGCTGATCGGAAAATAATTTACCGGCAGCCAGTTCAGATAGATCCCGTAGGGCCGGTCGAAGCCGACGTCATTGCCGACACGTGTGTGCCACCTGTTGGTCTGGTAATCATACAGACTGCGCCAGGCCGGCCAGCGGTTGTAGGATTGCCACGTCATGTCCGAGCATTGAAAGAGCAGGTCCGCATTGCGTTCGTCCCGGACGATGAAGATGACGTAGGCCTCGGCCTTTGGCTTTGCGACCTGAAGCTTTCCGAGATAGACGCCGCTGGGCCAGTCCTGCGGAATCTTCAGCTCGCAACTGGCGTCCCACCGACATTCGATGAGCGCCTTGTTCCCGTCCTCCGGCGTCGGTTTAGTTTTGCCTTTGA
>DATEKZ010000688.1:0-5386 GCA_035277185.1 Verrucomicrobiia bacterium | reverse complement strand
GTTCCGTCGAGGAGCGGCGCGCGAATCTGCGCGGGTTTGTGATCGCCTCGACCAGCGCCGCGGATTTGTACCGCGACATGCTCCGGGAAGAGACCAGCCAGGTTCTCAAGGTCGAGATCAACGACGTGACCGGTTCGTCCGAAGCCGTCGGGAATAGTCCGCGCAGCGATGTGATCCGCCAGGAGGGATCGATGTGGACGCGAACGGTCACCATGCCGGGGCTGGGCCGTTTGTGGGAGGTCAGGCTTTCAACGTTGCCCGTCTTCGCCGTGAACTCGGCGCGCAGCGTGCCGCCGCTCGTGCTGGGGAGCGGACTGGCCTTGAGCTTTCTGGTGTTCGGGATTGTCTGGGTGCAGACGCGGGGCCGCGCGCGCGCGGAGGAGTTGAACACCGAACTGAAGAAATACAGCGATGAATTGCGCCGCTCGGAGGCGATCACCCGCACCATCAATTACTTTGCCTCTTCCCTGTTCGAACAGAACACCGAGGAAGAGGTTCTGTGGGACCTGGCGAAGAATTGCGTTGCGCAGGTGGGTTTCGTTGATTGTGTCGTGTACCTGGTGGACCGGGAGCGGAAGGTCCTGATCCAGAAAGCCGCGTTCGGCCCCAAGAATCCGGAGGGCCACACTCTTCTCAATCCAATCATCGTCCAGGTCGGGCAGGGGATTGTCGGCGCCGTGGCCGCCACGGGCCGGCCGGAACTGGTCGGCGATACGACGCAGGACCCGCGGTACATTGTGGACGACGCGCCGCGCTTGTCGGAACTGGCGGTCCCCATCATCGCGAGCGGCGAGGTCATAGGCGTCATCGACTCCGAACATCCGGAAAGGAACTTCTTCACGCCGGACCACCTGGCGATTCTCACGTCGATTGCGTCGTTGTGCGCCAACAAGCTGGTGCGGGCCTGGGCGGAGCAGAAACTGCGTTCGGTCAACATCGATCTGGAACGCCGGGTGCGGGTGCGGACCGCCGAGCTGGAGGCCGCCAACAAGGAGTTGCGGGCGGAGATCGAGGAGCGCGAGCGCGCGGAGAAACTGCGGCAGGCGATTTACCAGATTTCCGAGGCCGCCCACACCGCGCGCGATCTGCCGAGTTTGTACCGGCAGATTCACGAGATCATCCGGCGATTGATGTCCGCCAACAATCTTTACATCGCTTCTTACGATGCGACCAACGATCTGTTGAGCTTTCCGTATTACGCCGATGAAGCCGATCCGACGCCGCCGACGCGGCAGCTCGGCCAGGGATTTACGGAACACGTCCTGCGGACAGGCCAGTCGCTGCTGGCGAACCGCGAAAAGATTGCGGACCTGACGCGGCAGGGCGTTTACGAACCGGTGGGCTCGCCTTCGGCTGTCTGGCTGGGAGTGCCGCTCAGCCTCCACGGCAAGACGTTCGGCGTGCTGGCCATTCAGGAGTATCGCGATCCAGACGCTTTTGGGGAGGAAGAGAAGCGGATGTTGATGTTCGTCGCCGAGCAGATCGCCATCGCCATCGACCGCAAGCGGGCCGAGGCGGAGTTGCGCGAGAGCGGCGAGCGTTTACGCCAGTCTGAGGAGCGGTTCAGCAAGGCCTTCCTGGCCAGCCCGGCGATGGTTTCGCTGGCCCGCCTCAACGACGGCGTGTTCATCGAAGTGAACGAGACCTTCCAGCAACTGACCGGTTATCTCGAACCGGAAGTCATCGGCCGCACGGCGGCGGAACTGAATCTCTGGACCCGGTCGGAAAAGCAGACCGGTTTTCTTCATCAGTTGAAGGAAAAAGGATTCGTTCGCGACTGGGAGGAGAGCCTCCGCTCCAAGCGCGGCCAGTTCTACACCGTGCTCCTCTCGGCGGAACTGATCGAGATTGATGACCAGGCCTACATCCTTGCCGTGGGCATTGACATCACGGCCCGGAAACATGCGGAGAGTGAGTTGCACAAAGCGCTCGCCAAAGAGAAAGAGCTGGGTGAGCTGAAAAGCAACTTTGTATCGATGGTGTCGCACGAGTTCAGAACACCGCTCGGAATCATCATGTCATCCTCCGAAATTCTCGATCGTTATCTCGATCGTCTCGAACCGGAGCAACGTGCGGAGCAGCTCCAGGCGGTCCGTAAATCCGTCAAGCGCATGGCCGGGCTGATGGAGGAAGTGCTGCTGCTGGGCAAGGCCGAGGCCGGCCAGATGGAATTCAAACCGGTGCCCATCGATCTGGGCGCCTTCTGCTCGCGGCTGATCGACGAGGTGCTCGCCGCGACGAACCGCCGGTGCCCCATCCATTTTAGCGCCGGCCCTCTGCCGCCGGACGCGAGCGGCGACGAGAGTCTGTTGCGCCATATCTTCACCAACCTGCTGGCGAACGCGGTGAAATACTCGGCGCCGGGAAACACCGTGC
Organism: Verrucomicrobiia bacterium; assembly: GCA_035277185.1. Classification (GTDB taxonomy): domain Bacteria; phylum Verrucomicrobiota; class Verrucomicrobiia; order Limisphaerales; family AV2; genus DATEKZ01. Next base: position 3,010 of record DATEKZ010000688.1, on the reverse strand, counting down.
GTTTTTCGATCAGCAACGCCGCCGGCCAGGCCGTGTTCCGCCTGCAGGACCAGGGCGTGGGCATTCCGGCCGCCGACCAGGAGCGGTTGTTCCGCGCGTTTCATCGCGGCGCGAACGTCGGCGACATTCCGGGGACTGGCCTCGGCTTGAGCATTGTCAAACGGTGCGTTGATCTCCATCGCGGCACGATTGAAGTGGAAAGCGCCGAGGGAACCGGGACGACTTTCACAGTGACTCTGCCGTTGTTTGGCGGTCCGGAGGCGGGGCGATCACCCGGGGCGGTTGACGCGGTTTTCGCGGATCGCGAGGAAGTGGATCCGGCAAACGAGCCGACGATGGGTTCGACGGCATAGCCACGAGAGTTATCATGAAGAAGATTCTGGTCATCGAGGACGAACCGCAGATGCGACGCAACATCTGCACGATACTGAAGATGGAAGGGTTCGCGTTCCTGAGCGCGGACAATGGACGGAAGGGGGTCGAACTGGCGAAGGCGGAATCTCCCGACCTCATCCTGTGCGACGTGATGATGCCGGGGTTAAACGGCTACGGCGTGCTCGAAGCCTTGCGCAAGGACAACGCGGCATTCGGCGTTCCGTTTATTTTTCTCACCGCCAAAGGCGAACCGGCGGACTTCCGCGCCGGGATGAACCTGGGTGCTGACGACTATCTCACCAAACCCGTTTCCGCCGGTGAATTGCTCGCGGCAATCAACGCGCGGCTCCAGCGACACAAGGAACAGGAGCGGTCGGCGCTTGAGAACGCCGAGTTCAAGCCAAACTTCGATTCCGCGAAGCCGCTGGAGACGCTCGGGCTGACGCCGCGGGAAGCGGAAGTGCTCCTTTGGGTGGCGCAAGGCAAGTCGAACGCCGACATCGGCATCATCCTCGGCATGAGCGAGGGCACGGCGAAGAAACATCTCGAGCACATCTTTGAGAAACTCGGGATCGAGAGCCGCAACGCCGCCACGGTGCGGGCCCTTGAAGTGTTGAGCGGACCGGTGACCTGAGTCGGGCCCACGCACGCAAACGGGTCAGTTCTTGATATTGATATATCAAATGCGGTGGGACAGTCTTGGGTGCAATGGCGCGCAAGCTGAGAGTGGAATATCCCGGTGCGGTTTACCACGTGATGAATCGTGGCGACCGGCGTGAGCCAATTTTCCGGGACGACGAGGATCGGCAACGGTTCGTCAGCACCTTGGGCCAAGCCTGCGGCAAAACCGGCTGGCAGGTGCATGCCCTGTGCCTGATGCTCAATCACTTTCATCTGGTGGTGGAGACCCTGCGGGGAAATCTGGTGGCGGGGATGAAATGGTTTCTGGGCACCTACACGGGACGCTTCAACCGGCGGCACAAGCTGATTGGCCATCTGTTCAGCGGTCGCTACAAGGCGCTGATCGTGGATGGGAGCGGCCACGGTTACTTGAAGGCGGTGTGCGATTACGTCCATCTGAACCCGGCGCGGGCGAAGTTGTTGCGCTCGGAGCAAGCGTTGCGGGAATATCCGTGGAGCAGTTGGCCGGAGTATTTGAAACGTCCCGGCCAACGTTGGCCGTGGCTGCGAACGGATCGGTTGCTGGGAGAGTATCGGATTCCCAAGGACAGCGCGGCGGGGCGGCGCGAATTGGAGAACACGCTGGAGGAACGGCGCGCGGGAGAGGCGGGCGCGGACTACAAGCAATTGCGACGAGGGTGGTGTTTGGGAGCGGAGTCGTTTCGGAAGGAGTTGTTGGGGCAGATGAAGCACCAAATGGGAGCAGAACACTATGGAGTGGAGCGGGAGGAAACAGTGGAGGCGCACGCCGAAGGGATAGTAGTGGAAGAAATGAAACGACGGCGGTGGCGGGAGGAGGAGTTGGGGCGCCGGGCCAAGGGTGACGCGGGGAAAGTGGCGATGGCGGTGCGATTGCGGGCAGAGACAGCAGTAACGGTCAAATGGATCGCAACGCGGCTGCACATGGGCGCGCCGGGCTACGTTAACCATCTCCTGTATCGTCGGCGGACCACGGAGAGGAAGTGACTTGCCAATATCAAGAACTGACCCGTTGGGACCGTTCGGAGAGGAAGTGACTTGTCAATATCAAGAACTGACCCGTTTGTGACCCGTTTGCGTTTGCGCTCCGTGACCCGTTTGCGCTCCGTTTGCGTTTGACTGACCCGTTTGCGTTTGACCCGTTGGCGTTGGTGACCCGGCGTTGGTCGTTGGGAGATCGAGGACGAGGACGAGGAGTAGCCACGCGGCCTTTCGGGTGCTTCGTTTCCTTCAACCCAGAAACAAAGGGCTGATTGACTGAAAGGTGGTTTCCCCTACGGTAATGCCCCCAATGAAGTTCGCCCGCTCCTGGCTCTGGCTGTTGATCGTCGTGCCACTGGTCCTCGGTATTGCCCGGCTGCGCTTTGATGTCGAGATCATGAATCTGCTGCCGGCCAGACTCGCCGTGGCGCAGGGACTCAGGGTCTATCAGCAACACTTCTCCGATGCGCGAGAACTGATCATCACGGTCGAAGCGGCCACCGCCGATGAAACCGAATCGGCGGCGCGCGTTCTTGCGCAGCGGTTGCGTTCGCAGGCCGATCTCGTCGAGGAGGTGACCTGGCAGCCGGCGTGGATGGAAAGACCGGCGCAAGGCACCGAACTGGTCGCCTATCTCTGGCTGAATCAGCCGCCGGCGGTGTTCGGCGAACTGACGAACCGCCTCGCCGCGGCCAATCTCAAGGATACGCTGAACGAAACCCGGGAGCAGTTGGCCACGTCGCTTTCGCCCAACGAAATCGCGCTGCGGGGTTACGATCCGTACGGCCTGATGCAGTTGCCGGAATCGGTTTCCGCCGCCGCGCCGGCGATGGGCAGCGGTGAAGAATTATTTGCCTCTGCTGACGGCACCTTTCGATTGCTCTTCGTGGAAGCGAAGCCGGACATCGGCAGCTACAAAGCCTGCCGGTCCTGGCTCGCAGACGTCCGGCGCGTCATTGCTGAGATGCGCAGCTCCGGGCAAATCCCCGCCGAC
>DATEKZ010000687.1:0-13081 GCA_035277185.1 Verrucomicrobiia bacterium | reverse complement strand
CTCCGACACGGCAGGACTTCGGCTGAACGCCAGTTGCCAGGCGTGGGCGACCCGTTTGGCGCGGTCGGCCCCTCCTTCCTTCTGCAGGCGCCGGGCGAAGAGCGCGGCCTGGTCGAGGATAAACCGGCTGTTCATCAGCATGAGCGATTGCGTGGCGACGGTGGACGATTGGCGGCGCTCGCAGTTCACCTCCATCACCGGCGCGTCGAACGCGTGCAGCATCGCCAGTGGACGACTGCGCCGCGCCTGAATGTAAACGCCGCGGCGGAACTCTTCTCCCTTCAGAGATACTTCGACCGGCATTTTGTTGTCGCCTTCGGTCTTGTCGATGCCGACGACGATCTGGCCATGCACATCGGGTCGCACGGGCACGGGCGGACCGAACATCGCCTCGTTCAAAGAGCCGCTGACGGCGAGCATGGAGTCGCGGATGACTTCGGCATCGAGGCGCTGAACCGGTTTGCGCCAGTAAAGCCGGTTTTCCGGGTCGCGCGTTTCACCCGGGGAACTGCGGCGGGACGACTGGCGATAGACGGTGGACGTCATGATGAGTTTGTGCAGCCGCTTCAACTGCCAGCCGTGCTCGACGAAATCGTTTGCGAGCCAGTCGAGCAATTCGGGATGGGACGGCCGTTCACCCAGGGCGCCGAAGTCCGCTGGTGTGCCGACGAGGCCGCGGCCGAAATGGTGCTGCCAGACGCGGTTCACCAACACGCGGGCGACGAGCGGGTTCGTACCGCTGGTGAGCCATCCAGCGAAGGCAAGCCGGCGGCCACTGGTCGCGAGGTCCTGACTCTTTGCGGGAAGGTCCACGGACTGTCCGGGAGACGCGAGCACACTCAAGCCACCCGGCAGGATGGGTTCTTTGGGCTGTTTGGGATCGCCGCGATGAAACAGGTGCGTAACCGGCACCTTGTCCGCCGGCTCGGTCAGGACGCAGATGAAATCCTCTGGTGGTTTGCGTCCGCGAACCTCCGCGATTTTTGCGTCCATGGCCTTCAAGTCGTCGGCCGCCTTTTGATTGTATTGGTAGAGCACGCCGGCGTTGATGTTCACGCTGGGATTGTCGGCGAGGAGTTTCTTCTGCTCGGCGGTGCGTTTATCGGCCGGCGCGTCGTAGGCTGCCCGCAGTTGTTCGCGCAACGGCGCTTCAAATTTCTCGAGATGCTTCGTCAATGCCTCATCGATGTATCGCTTCTGCTTCGACTCCTTTTCCTCGGAAAGTTTCTTTGCTTCGGCTTCGACTTCGTCGGCCTGCTTCCGTTCGGCGTCGGTGTACAACGAAAGCAGTCGCTGGTCGGGCGTGCGCCAGTTCTTCGGGTCATACGCCGGCTCGATCACTGCGCGAAGCCGGTAATAGTCCGATTGGGGAATCGGGTCGTAGCGATGGTCGTGGCATTGCGCACATCCGACGGACAATCCAAGCAACGACGCGGACACGATTTTGATCGTATCCGCCACAACCTGGTTGCGCACGGCGTCCGGATCCGAGAGGGCGGGCGTGGCGGTGCCATCGACGCCCATGCGAAGAAAGCCGGTGGCGATGAGCAACTCGCGCAATTGCGGATCGGCCAGCGCGGGTTTCGGATTGCCCTGAGTGGTACGCGCGAGCTCGTCGCCGGCCAGTTGCTCGGTGATAAACCGGTCGAACGGTTTGTCGGCATTGAGGGAACGGATGACGTAATCGCGATATTTGTACGCGTGCGCGCGCGGCGGATCCGCGTCGCTGTAACCGTCTGAGTCCGCGTAGCCCGCGACGTCGAGCCAGTGACGCCCCCAGCGTTCGCCGTAATGCGGAGACTCCAGCAACCGGTCGATCAGCTTCTCGTACGCGTCCGGCGCAGGGTCAGCAAGGAAAGCCTCGACTTCGGCGGGCGTCGGCGGCAATCCGATGAGATCAAAGTGAGCGCGGCGCAGCAGGGTAATCCTGCCGGCATCAGGCGAGAATTCGAGCGTCTGTTTCGCCAATGCGCTCATCAGAAATGCGTCGATGGGCGTTCGAACGCGGTCCTTCGGTTTTGTTTTGGGAATCGCCGGCTTGCGAACCGGCTGAAACGACCAGAAGGCGCGTTCGTCCTCGGTGATGCCGCTGCCCTTCCCGGGTTCGGCGGGTTCGGGGCGGGCGGTCTTCGCCCCGGCGGCGATCCACCGTTTGATGAGCGCCACCTGTTCGCGGGTGAGTTTCTTGTCGCGTTTCGGCATTTCGCCGCTGTGGACCATCTTGAAAAGCGGACTCCTGTCGGGCTTGCCGGGGACGATCGCCGGGCCGTCGTCTCCTCCCTGGAGGATCAGCCGGCGCAGGCGCAGGTCGAGGCCGCCCTTCAACTTTTCGCCTTCGCCGTGACAATCAAAACAATGCGCCTTGAAGATGGGACGGATGTCTTTTTCGAAGGTCGGCGAAGTGGCGGCGATGGCGGGCGTGGAAGCGAATAGCAGGCCGGCGAACACTACGGGAATCTGGTAACGGCGCATTTTCAAGACACAACTTTGTTCCACCGGCTATTGCTCTCCCGGTGGCGCAGGATGGGATTTACCCCAAAGGCGTAGTGTCGTTCAGCCCAGGGTTGCGAGGAACGAGCTACCCTGGGAAAACGATTCCAATGATTCATCAACCCCAACGGGGTTGCATCAATTCGCGGGCCGGAGGATGCAACCCTTTCAGGGTTGAAAATGTTTTGGGTGCATGACCCAGGGTAGCCTCGCAGACTCGGCAACCCTGGGCTGATGGATGGAATCCCGTTGGGATTCGGGGCGCGGCATTCATTTCGCTTCAATGCGCGACGGTCAGGGGCGTGTGGAACAATCGGACGCATCTTGAATTGCGGATAGTTTTCCAGACGGTCTCGCCCGCCGACTCGGAGTTCATTCGTACGCAGAGAAGGTCGCGTGTGCTGGGCATGAGAAATCATTTAGTTTGAGTTTTCGTGGAGAATCAATCTTCTCAAAACGCACCGGTGCTTGTACCAGCGTTGCCAATTTCCCGGGGACAATCTTCTTTGCAGTTGATCATCCACAATCTCATAAGCGTGTCAGATGATTATCATTTTGCATAATCCAGGGTTGCCTTTTCTTTCTCCATCGATTTGCAATGCGGCCGAAGACAACAAAATCTGAAACTGTTGCCCGGCCCGCCTCATGCCTTCCTCAGAATCTCCTTCACCACGCGGCAGGGTTTGGTGTCGGTGATGCGCTCTTCCTGGCCGTTGTGATGGTAAACGAGTTTCGTGTGGTCGAGGCCGAAAAGGTGAAGCAGCGTCGCGTGATAGTCGTTCGGGCTGACAGGATTCACGACAGCCTTGTGCCCGAACTCGTCGGTCTCGCCGTAAACCATCCCGCCTTTGATTCCGCCGCCGGCGAGCCAGGAGCTGAACCCCTGACCGTTGTGATCGCGCCCGGCCTTCTCGGCCGCGCCATGATTCTCGGTCACGGGCAATCGGCCGATCTCGCCGCCCCAATGAACGATCGTCGTGTCGAGCAAACCGCGCGCCTTGAGATCCTTCACCAGCGCGGCGGACGGTCGATCGGTTTTGCGGCAGCAGGTGACGAGGTTCTTGGTGATGCTCTCGTGGTTGTCCCAGATCTGGCCGTTGACGAAGAGCTGCACGAAACGCACGCCGCGCTCCACGAGACGGCGGGCGATGAGGCAACGCGTGCCGTATTCGCGAGTGACGTCGTCATCCAGACCATAGAGCTTCCGGGTGGCCTCGGTTTCACCGGACAGATCGAGCGCCTCCTTCGCCGCGGTCTGCATGCGCGCGGCGAGCTCATAGCTGGCGATGCGCGCTTCGAGGTCCGTCTCGCCGGGATGACGCGCCAGATGATCGCGGTTGAGGCGGGAGAGGAAGGCCAGGTTTTGTTCCTGCAGCTCGCCCTTCAAATGCGGGGGCGGTTCGAGGTTCAAAATGCGCGGTTCGGCCGAGCGCACGATCGTCCCCTGAAACAGCGGCGGCATCCAGCCGTGGGACCAGTTGCGCACCCCATCCACCGGATGTCCGCCGGGATCGGTCAACACGACGTAAGCGGGCAGGCTCTGGCTTTCCGAGCCGAGGCCATACGTGAGCCATGAGCCAAGGGCCGGCCGTCCCGGCTGGGATTTCCCGGTGTTCATGAACCAGATCGACGGTTCGTGTCCGTTGATGTCCGTGTGCATGGAGCGGATGAGGGTGACGTCATCCACGATGCTCGCGAAATGCGGGAGGAGTTCCGACACATCCATTCCGCATTGGCCGTGCTTCTGAAATTTCCAGGGGCTGCCGAACAGCTTCTTGGTCGCGCGGTCAATGAAACTGAACGTGATCTCACCCGCGTAATCCTCCCCGCTGCGCTTCGTCAGTTCCGGTTTGGGATCGAACAAGTCGATGTGGCTGGGTCCACCGTGCATGAAGAGCGAGATCATCGCGCGGGCCTGCGGACGATTCAGCGGGGCTTTGGGTTTCAGGTCAAACGACTGCGGCTGACGCGGCATGTCGGGTGGCGTGGCGAGCAGATTGTCCCGGCGCAGCAGCCAGGCCAGGGCGACGCTGCCGACACCCATGGCATTGCTCGCGAGAAATCGGCGGCGCGACCAGCCTCTCACCTGCCCGCCAGACCCCGGGCGAAGCCAGGCCGGATCAATAGCCGGTTGCGGAGTCATTTTCATGTGGCGTGGCCGGCAATATGGACGAAACAGGCGGCAAAGGAAATTCAAAAGTGTCAATGGAGAGTTGCCGGAGGGCGCGCCTTCGTCGAGGCGCTCCGATCTTGCTTGAGGATTGGCTCACCGCGTAGCCTGTCTCCGTTCAATCCGACAAGCGCATGGCAACCTCCAAGACAACCCGTTTCCTGGCCGGCGTGATCGAAGGCTTCTACGGATCACCCTGGACGCCAGCCGAACGCTTCGAATTGTTCGATTGGATGACCGGTTGGGGATTGAACACGTATCTCTATGCACCCAAGGACGACTTGAAGCATCGCACCCTCTGGCGCGAACCTTATTCAGCGTCGGAAGCCGAAAAGCCCGGCGAACTTATCCGCGCCTGCCAGCAGCACGACATCCGGTTCATCTACGCGCTGAGCCCTGGATTGGATATTCGCTACAGCGATGAGGCTGAACTGAATCATCTTCGAAACCGGTTCGAACAAATGCTGGCACTGGGCTGCCAGGACTTTTCGCTGCTCTTCGATGACATTCCCGACCGCATGGACACCCGGGATATCAAGCGTTGGGGTTCGCTTGCCTCGGCGCAGTCCCACGTTGCCAACGCACTGTTCAAATGGACTCGCGAGCGCTGTCCCGCCGCGCGATTTCTTTTCTGCCCGACGCCGTATTGCGGCCGTATGGCCGAACGAAAACTGGGCGGCGAAGGATACCTCGCGATCATCGGCCGCGAGCTGTTGCCGGAGATTGATGTGTTCTGGACGGGGCCGGAAATCATTTCACGGGAGATCACAGCGGCTCACGTTCAGGAATTGCGGACGATTCTGCGCCGCAAACCGCTGATCTGGGACAACCTCCATGCCAACGATTATGATGGTCGGCGGTTTTATTGCGGGCCTTATGCCGGGCGGCCGCCGGAATTGCGGGACGCGGTCGCCGGCCTGCTCACGAATCCGAACTGCGAGTTTCCTTTGAATTACGTCCCGCTCCGCACGTTGGCGGAGTTCACGCGTTGCGAGGGACTCTGGGACGCCCGCAAGGCCTACCTGTCCGCGATGCGCGAATGGCTGTCCCGATTCGCGACCGTTGGCGAACCGGTGACTCTGGAGGACCTGATCCTTTTTGGAGATTGCTACTACCTGCCGCATGCGGAAGGACCGGAGGCCGAGGCCCTCTATGAAAGTGCGGGAAGTTTGCTGGCAAAGAAACCCGTGGAATGGAACCCGGATCAAATCACCGCATTCCGGAAGACAGCCACCCGTTTGCACGAACTCTGCGTCCGGATGCCCGAGCTTCGTCACCGGCCATTGTTCCACGCGTTGAGCCGCCGTGTCTGGGAACTGCGCGAGGAGCTGGATTTGTTGCTGCAGTACGTTGCAGGCCGGGGCGACGGCGGGGCTGAGGCTCCGTCCCTCACTTCGCACCTGCCGGGCACGTATCGCGGCGGGATGGTGGCGAGGCTTCAGCGCCTGTTGGTTCAACAACGAGACGGAACGTTTGCGCCCGCGGGCAGCGACGTCGGTCCGGCCCAATAGTCCGTCCATAATGTCAACCCGATGAACGACTGCACCATTCGTCCCGCTCGGACTGGTGATGAACCGGGCGCCTACCATGTCTGCCTGAAGACAGGCGACCGCGGCAAGGATGGCGAGCCGTTTTATCGCGAAGACCCCGATGCGTTGGGCCGGATTTTTGTCGGCCCCTATCTCAAGTACGAGCCGGAATTGAGCCTCCTTCTGGAAGACAGCGAGGGCATCTGTGGCTACGCCCTGGGGGCGTTTGATTCGCGTGACTTTTTTGCTCGTTACGAGGCGAAGTGGCGGCCGGATTTATGCGCCCGCTTTCCCGAGCCGCAAGGCGATCCGAGCCAATGGACGCGGGTGCAACAGGTTTACCACTTGTATCACCATCCCGATTATTTCACGCCGGAGCCGTACGAGGCGTATCCTTCCCACCTGCACATTGATTTGTTGGCGCGCGCGCAGGGGCGCGGTTATGGCCGGCGGATGCTCGAACGAGTCATGGACAAACTCCGCCAGCGCGGTTCTCCTGGCGCGCATCTTGGCTTGAGCCCGACCAACACGCGCGCGTTTGGATTCTATCAACGTCTGGGTTTCCTGGAGTTGACCCGTGTCGGTTCGGGAGATGACGGTTGCATTTACATGGGAAAACCATTGCGGGGTTAAACCAAATGCCACAAGAACTCGCGTTGTCTGGAGGAAAACCGATCCGCACACGACCGTTCACGTCGTGGCCGATCTTCGGTAAAGCCGAGGAGAAACGGCTGCTCCGCACGTTGCGCAGCGGCAAGTGGGGCAAGCTCAGCGGGCCGGAAGTCACTGAGTTTGAAAACCGCTTCGCCGCCATGCACGGCTGCAAACACGGTATCGGCGTCGTCAACGGCACCGTTTCCCTGCGCATCGCACTCCAGGCGGCCGGAATCCGGGCCGAAGATGAGGTCATCATCCCGCCCTACACGTTTTTCTCGACGGCCTCGGCCGTCATTGAGGCCAATGCAATCCCCGTTTTCGCGGATATCGATCGGGACACCTTCAATCTGGATCCCGGAGCCGTCGCAGCCGCCATCACTCCGCGGACCCGGGCAATCATCCCGGTCCATTTCGCCGGTCAGCCTGCCGACATGGACCGCATGATGGCCATCGCCAGGAAGCGGAAGTCGATCGTCATCGAGGACGCCGCCCACGCGCATGGAGCCGTTTACCGGAACAGGCCCGCCGGCTCTCTCGGTCACATGGCGTCGTTCTCATTTCAATCCAGCAAAAACCTGACGGCCGGCGAAGGCGGCATCATCACCACCAACGACGGAGTGCTGGCTGAGGCGTGTCGTTCCATTCACAATTGCGGTCGGATTCCGACGGGTGTGTGGTACGAGCACCACGTCATCTCGGGCAATTACCGGCTGGGCGAATTCCAGGGCGCCGTTCTCAACTGCCAGCTCGACCGTTTGGAGGCACAGACCACAACGCGTGACCGTAACGGCCAATACCTCGCGGCCAGACTTGCCAGGCTGCCGGGCGTTCATCCGCAAAAGCGGGCGGCGTCCTGCACAAGGCACAGTTATCATCTGTTCATGATGCGTCTCGACGCCAGTCAGTTCGGCGCGCCCCGCGCCGCGGTGCTCAAAGCGCTTCAGGCCGAGGGAATCCCTTGTTCGGGGGGCTACGGCTTTTCATTGAATCATCAACCCATGTTCCTGAACAAAGCGTTCGGCCCCTTTTTGCCGAAAGTCCGGCTGGACTACGGCAAGACAAACTGTCCGAACAGCGATTTGATCTGCCGCGAACAATGCGTCTGGCTCGAACAAAGCCTTTTCCTTGGATCGCGCGCCGACATGGATGATATCGCCCGCGCGTTTGAAAAGATTTTTGAAAACCGCGACGCGTTGAGCCAGTGGGCGAGAAAAACCCTGAAGTGAGCGAATGAATCAGGCGACTGGGATTTTGAATAACCGTGTCCTGCCAGCTCTCACTGCGCTGAGCGAGAACACTTACCTGTCAGCGATCCGGGCCGGAATGGTGTCCGTAGTGCCGCTGACGATTATCGGCGGCCTCTTCATGGTCGTGTCGTTCCTGCCGGTGGCGGGTTGGGACAAGATCGTCAAACTCCATCTACCCCTTCTTCAAATCCCGGTGACGGCCACGTTTGGCATGCTCGGTGTCTTTGTCTGCTTTGCCATCGGATACGACTTTGGGAAACGGTTGAAGCAGGAAGGTATCGTGAGCGCATCGATGGCGACAGTGGTCTTCCTGATGATCCAGCTCAATCTGCCAAAACCCGGAATGCCTGGGCAGGAGGCCGAGCCGATCACCTACGTCATGGACGGCCTCGGTTCGAAAGGGCTGTTCACCGCGATCCTCATCGCCCTGATCTCCGTTCGCGTTCAGAAATTCTTCACCGATCGAAACTTCGTTATCAAGTTGCCCAAGAATGTCCCGCCGATCGTCTATGAATCGTTTCTCTCCCTCAGCCCGCTGTTCTTCCTGGTATTGGTTTTCTGGCTCATCCGTTTTGTCCTGGGAGTCGATCTCAACGCCATCGTGCAAACGGCTTTCCAACCCGTGGTGTTTGCCCTGAACACACTTCCCGGAATCCTGGTGTACGCCTTCCTGGTCACCCTCCTCTGGTCCGTTGGCATCAACGGTGATAACGCGATGGACGCCATCGTCGCCCCCATCTTTCTCCAGTACCTGGCTGTGAACGTGGATGCGATGACGCAAGGCCAGCCCTTGCCGTATGTCACGGCGAACGGGTTCTTCACCACTTTCGTCAATGTCGGTGGAACCGGTGCGACCATTGCCCTGGCGCTCATCATGTGGAATTCGAGGGAGCCTGGATTCCGAAAAGTCAGCCGCCTCTCGTTGCCGACCCAGATTTTCCAGATTAACGAGCCCATTTTCTTTGGCTTCCCCATCGTGCTCAATCCGGTCTTCATGATCCCGTATATTCTCAACGCTCTGATTCTGACCGCCGGCACTTATCTGCTCATGGACTGGGGAGTGATCCAGAAGCCCTTTGTGAACGTCCCCTGGACCACGCCGCCGATCATCGGACACTATCTCGTGTCCGGCGGGGACTGGAAAGCCGCCGTATGGGGGGCCGTCTCCATCGCGATTGCCATGACGGTCTATTTTCCTTTTGCCAGGGCCGCCGAACGGCAGCGTCTGAAAGTCGAAACGACGGGTGTCGCCCCTGAATAGCACGGCGAACTAATTCTGCTCTGGACGTTGTCAAAGAACGCCCGGTCTGCTACTTTTGCGTGAAGCCAGACCAACACCAATCATGAACGGTCCAGTGATGAGGTCCATAGCGCCTGAACCTGTTCGTTCGCGTGCCATCGGATTCACGTTGATCGAGCTGCTGGTCGTCATCGCGATCATCGCCATCCTCGCCGGCCTGCTTCTGCCCGCGCTCAGCAGGGCCAGGGACCGCGCCCAATTGACGGTGGACCTGAACAATGTGAAGCAAGTCCTGCTGGCCAGCCATCTGTATGCGGGCGATAATACCGACCGCCTCGCGTATCCGACCTGGGGTGGCGATCTGAGCGGCGTGGACGGTTGGATTTACGCAACCAGGAACAACGGCCGCATTCCCGGCCTTGCGAATAACGCCGTCCCCGGTTCGGCCGCGGGCGCGGACGTCAACTCCGCAAAGTTTAGCAACCAGGTCGCCTTTTTCAGAATCAGCCAGCTTGGACCGTTCCTGACCGACTACAAAATCTGTTGGTGTCCGAAAGACATGGCGACACGCGGCATGGGCAAGCTAAATCAACTCTGGCTGGCGCGACCGCTCAAGCTCACTTCCTACTGTTGGAACGGCACGATCGCCGGTTATAACAACATCGGCAAAACTCCCCTCGTGCCGGAAGGCAAAACCTACAAAGTGAGTGATTTTCTGGCAACCGACTGGCAGATGTGGGAGCAAAATGAACTGGATGCGCTCAACTTCAATGACGCTTCAAACGTTCCGCCCTGGGTCGGCAACGGAGTGTCCATCCGCCATGCCGGCGTTGGCGGGTGGTGGAACCTTTCAAATCCCAATTCGGCGAATACGATATCCAATCTCCCGGGAGGCGCTGTGATAGGGACTTTTGGCGGCAGTGCCCAATTCATAAAATGGAAGCGCTCCTGGCAGGTTATTAACAAGGACTCGATTCCAAACGAGATCTTCAACGGCCCGATTTATCAGCGGTAGCTACGATTTTCCGCCGCAGGCTCTTAATCTTAATCGGGCTCGCTCCAGGCTGTTGGAGATTAGGATTAAGAGGGCCGTTCCGTCTCTCATTCAATGGCAGTGCGGCCAGGGGTGAGGCAGTCCGCTTTTTCTATCAGAAGATGGATCCGGCTAAGAACTTCTCCGCAAACTTTTCCCGGGTGCGGCAATAGTATTGTGTGACGGTTGACAACAAGGCCGAAGACCGCGTCCGTGCGCCGCAGCGCGCCGGAGACTGCGCCCTTCCCTTGAGTGAGGCGGCCTGCTCCCGCCTCGTCACGCTGCATGGGCCGATGGTCAAGGCGGCCTGTCACCGTATCCTTGGCGACGCGGCGCTGGCCGAGGACGCCGCCCAGGAAGTGTTTCTCCTGTTGGTCCGAAAGCTTCCTTCGCTTCCACCGCAGACGATTCTAGGCGGCTGGCTTTATGTCACCGCCTGTCATTTGGCCCGGACTCACCAGCGAACGAACGCCCGCAGGTGGCAGCGAGAGAACCAACCGGAAGCCATGGAGAACCTTATGAATCCCGCCCAAGACACTCTCTGGCGCGAGCTGGAGCCGCTGCTCGACGATGCCGTGCTGACCTTGTCTGACCGGCAGCGGGAGTTGGTGCTGTCGCATTACTTCCAGAACAACACCCAGCGCGCTGCCGCCAGCCTCGTGGGTTGCTCCGAAAGTGTGGCCAGCCGTGAGTTGACGGCCGCCATTGAGAGACTGCGGGGATTTTTCGCGCGGCGCGGCGTAACCGTTTCGGGAACGGCCCTGGTCGCTCTCCTCACCGCGCACGGCGCGCAGGCATCCATCGCCGGCGCAACCGTCGCGGCAACCCTGTCATCGGCCTCGGCACTCGCGGGCGCATCGGAGGCCTCCTTCATTCTTGCACTCATGAAAACCACCACTACCACCAAGGTCATCGCCGCCGCCGCCGCCGCGGCGCTGCTCATCACTTCGGGTACCGTTCACTATCTTACGCGGGAAGATGTCCAAACCGCCCAACCGAAAAAGGGAGACCAGCCGGTCACAGCGGTTTCCCGCGCCGACAAATCCCCGTCCACGTCCGGCGTCGCAACACCTCCCACCACCGCCCGGCTTTCGCCACCGACCCTCCGTCCATCAGCCCTTTCGGCGGAGGCCAGGGCTACCGCCCCGGTTTATGACGAGGCCGCTCTGAAAGCTGCGCGCGAAAAATTGGCGAAGTTCCAGGAGCGCATCAGTCAACTCGCCCTGATGGGGGACCCGCTGAAAGTACAGGAAATCCTTCTCAGCGAATATGGGATCCGCCTCTCCGCGGACGAAATCCGCACACTCCAGGAACGCGGTCCAAAAGGATTCCACTTTGGCGTCGTCGACCTCTGGGCATCCAGACAGCCGCAAGAGGCCCTGAATTGGGTTGCCTCGACGATTCCGCCGTCGGGTACCGGTGTGGACTTCCAGCAGCTTTTTCTCGAGGCGGCGCGGAAGACCCTGCCGAATCTGAATCGCGAGACGCTGGATGGGATGCTGACCGGGGGGCCCGGCGAGGCCAGGCTGCTTGACCTTGCGGAAGCCACCACGGATCCCGTTTCATTGGCCAACCGCATCCTCGCGGTGACCGATCCCGAAGAGCGCGCTTCGCGGCTCAGGGTGCTGGCGCAGGGCTGGCCCAATCCTGAGACCTCCGCCGAGTGGGCCCGACAGAACCTCACCGGCTCCGACAAGACGGCGTTCTACTCCCAGGTCGGTTACAACCTCGCGCACCAGAACCCGCAGGCGGCGCTGCAGGTTCTCGGTGAACTGCGCGGCACGGACGCCTACGCGCCCACCTTCGGCTCCATGATGCGCGGGCTGGTGCAGGAAGGTGGCCAGGGGCAAAAGGCTGCGGAGTTGATCGCCGCTGCGGATCTCGACTCCAGTCAGCGCGCCAACCTCATCTCGGAACTGGCGCGTCGCTGGGTGCGACAGGATCCCGATGCGACCATTGGCTGGGCCAACACCCTGACGGCCCCGGAAGATTTTCGTGCCGCCATCCCCCTTCTTGTTTCCCAGCTCGACAACGACCGGGTGAGCCGCACGGTGGAAGCCTATATGAAGAACCTCGATCCGGTCATGGAACTGGCGCTCATTGAGGCCGCGGCCCCGCCCGGACTTTATTTTGATCCGGAGAAATCGCGGCTCATTCTCGATCCGCTCATTGGGAGAGACCCGGATTTGCAACTCCGGTCAGGAGAAGAAAGCGGATCGAGCAGAGCGGAGATGCTCTGGAGCTCGGTCAATCAAACGGCCAAACTCCAGGCGGAAAAAGGCCAGCCTGCGGCCGCCATGGAATGGCTCTCCAGGCTTCCCTTCGCCAGTCAGGACGATTACACCAAGGCCGTCGGCAATGTCTGGACCGTGTGGAACCTCAAGTCCGAGACAGAGGCTACTGCGTGGCTGGAGAACTCCACGTTGAGCGCCACCGTCAAATCCGATTTGCAGAAGGCGGTGCAACCTTAGCCGGAACGATTCAGTCGGAGAAACACTCGCTCCTCTCCCGGAGGGTTAGGGTGAGGGCGAGCCAATTCTCTAACTGCACCAGTACCGCATAGGACACCTCAGGCGTGAGTGTTATCAGGTTCCACTCGTCCTTTTCCTGAATCGATTGCTGCATTTTAACACGTAACACATTGCTAACCAATCGACTTTGAAAGTTTGGTCGTTGTCACCAGAACTGGTGACTGGTGGGAAAAGCGGGAAAGGA
>DATEKZ010000686.1:0-2741 GCA_035277185.1 Verrucomicrobiia bacterium | reverse complement strand
CTCTAGTTCAAAGAACCGTAATTGCTATGCCGAACACCAAGTCCGCCGAACGCCGCATGCGCAACAGTTCGCGCAAACACCTGCAAAATGAGAGCGTCAGGTCGCGACTCAAAACCCTCGAAAAAAACTACCTGGCCCTCGTGACCACTGGAAAAAAGGACGAAGCGGCCGCCGCCTTCCGTGCGGCCAGCTCGGCCTTTGACAAAGCAGCCAAGACCGGTGTTCTGCACAGGAACAGTGCAAGCCGGAAGAAGTCGCGGCTCTCGATCCGGCTTGCCCGGCTGAAGTGAGTTCCCGTTGACGAAAGACAAAGGCGTCCATGTTGGACGCCCTTTTTGTTTTCGGCGAACGACCCCGGCCGTTGCCTCCGGGGCCATTCCTCCCGCGGAGACGCTCAACCCTTGTAAACGATCATCACGCCGAAGTCGGTCATCAGTTTCTGCGAACCGATGTCCAGGTGTGTGTAGGAAAGGGTGTTGATGCTGACGATGTTTTCGTTGCCGATCTTGCCCAGGAATTGCGTGACGATCTCATCGAAGCGGTCATGGCCGACTTCGACGCAGTCCGTACGCTTGATGGTCTTGACGCGGATTTTTTTGTCTTCTTCCTTGGCGGCGACCTCAAGCGGGGGGGGAGGTTTCTGGATCAACACTTCCGACGGCTGGTCGTGCACGGGCACGACAAAGTGTTTCTCTTCTTTCGCCGCGGCGGAAGTGGCGATGGGATTCAGCGTGCGGACGTTGCTTGGGTCCACGGCTGGAATCGTGATGTTCACATTGCAGCTGGGACACTGAATCTGCGTCCCTGCCATGGAAGCATCAGCCGCCAGCTCCTGCTTGCAATTCGGACAAATGAAAACGACATCCATAATAACCTCGGTGGTGTGGTTGAACTTGCCCGAAAACTAAGACCCCGGGATTGATAATTCTAGCGAAAAGTTACGGGTAGTTCCTTTCGAGTTGCTTGATGCGCGGATAGACCGGCGAGTTGGTCGGGGTGCGCTGCTTGACCGCCGCCAGGACCTGCCGGGCTTCCTTGATGTTGCTGGCTCCGACCAGCACCACGTAATCCAGTTCAATGGCCGCCAGGCGCGGATCCGTCACGTGGGCGCGGTAGGCTTTCAACCAGTTTCTCAAACCGGCGGCTCCCTGTTTTTGGGCGGTCTGTAGCGAGGATTCAAGGCCTGTCGGCAATCCGGGCAGGGCCGCCGTAGCGGCGGGGGTCAATACGGGCGCCCCGCCTTCGTCAGCCAGCTTCTTCGCCTTCACCTGGTCCCAGTGCAATTGGAGTTGTCTGACTCCCCAGATGGCGCCGATGACCAGCAAAATGGCGATGAGCTGTTTCATGTTTCTTCGACCCGTTCGATGCGCGCGCCCAATCGTCTCAGTTTCTCGTCAATTCTTTCGTAGCCGCGGTCGAGGTGATAGATACGCTTCACCAGCGTGCTGCCTCGGGCGACAAGCCCCGCGATGACCAGGGCCGCGGATGCGCGGAGGTCGCTGGCCATCACCGGCGCGCCGCTCAAAGGTTTCCCGCCTTTCACGATCGCGCTCGGCCCTTCAATCGCAATGTCGGCCCCCAGCCTGGATAATTCGCTGACGTGCATGAATCGCGATTCAAAAATCCGTTCCGTGATGATGCTGATGCCGGGCGTCAGCGCCATCAGAACCGTCATTTGCGCCTGCGCGTCGGTCGGAAAACCGGCGTAGGGCAGCGTGGTGATGTCCACCGGCTTCAATCGTCCGCCGCGCTTGACGGTAAGCGCCGCGCCGCGCCGTTCCACTTTCACCCCGGCTTCGCGGACCTTGTCGAGCACGGCATGCATGTGATCGGGCCGCGCGCCGAGCAAAGTCACTTCACCGCCGGTCGCCGCCGCCGCAATCGCAAACGTGGCGGCCTCAATCCGGTCGGGAATCACCTCGTGCTCCGCCCCATGAAGCTCCTTGACCCCGGTGATCGTGAGCGTGGGACTCCCCGCGCCCGTAATCCTGGCCCCCATTGCGTTCAGGAAGTTCGCCAGATCAACGACCTCCGGCTCGCAGGCGGCACTCTCGATAAGGGTCACGCCTTCAGCCAGCACCGCGGCCATCATGACGTTGCCCGTGCCCAGCACCGTCGGCCCCGCGCGACCACCGAGAAAGACATCGGCACCGACCAGGCGAGGGGCGCGGACGCTGACGTAGCCGCCCTCGATGGTCACGCGCGCGCCGAGTCTCCCGATGCCCTTCAAATGAAGATCGATCGGCCTCGGTCCGATCACGCATCCGCCGGGGAGCGAAACACGCGCGCGCCGTAAACGGCCCAGCAGCGGACCGAGGATGCAGATCGAGCCGCGCATCTTGCGGATCAAATCGTAGTCGCCGACCCCCTTGATCCTGGCCGCCCGTACGGTGACTGTGTCATCCTGGAATTTAACCGACGCGCCGAGCGAAGCCAGAATCTCGCCCATGAACTTGACGTCGCTCAAATCCGGGACGCGGCGGATTATGCATGGCTCGGCGGTCAACAGCGTGGCCGCCATGATGGGAAGCACCGCGTTCTTGGCGCCGCTGATGGTCACCTCGCCGTTCAACGGCACACCGCCTTTGATCAATAGACTATCCATGAAAAGTTTTTGGCCGAGCCTGGACTGAAATAACTCCGTTCACCCGCTACCTGCGAGCCCTCAGGATTCTCGGCCTGCCACTGTAATCGGATTCCACACTTTCGACAATCCAGTTGTGTTGGACGAGAATTTCACA
>DATEKZ010000685.1:0-10533 GCA_035277185.1 Verrucomicrobiia bacterium | reverse complement strand
GTTCCGAACTCTGACTGGATTCGCTATTCAGTGAGCGTCAGAGCAAGGTCATTCATGCTTGTTCGCTCCGATCTATCTGTGGTTCCTACTGCATCGTTACGGCCCGGGGAGAAGGAGGAGAAACGGTGTTCCGAACGTTTGTGAGATTTCGCCTCGGAGTATCGGCCGTTCTTTCGATCATTCTATGCCCCGTGACCGGCGGGCGCGCTGCGGCCTGGAAGGCCGCGGTCCGGACCGACGCGTAGCAAGCCTGGGTCGATGGCAGGCGAGACACCTGCCCACTACAAAGTAAGCGTCGGGCAGGGGACATCCTGAAAGGTGGATTCCACCCGCACATGCGTTGCACCGGCCTTTTGGAGGCGGCTGCTGACGACCTGATGCGCCAGTTCGGGTGTGTTGCAATCGCGGCTCAAGTGGCCCAGATACAACCAGCGCAGCTCGGCGGAGACGATTTGTTCGGCCGTTTCCGCAGCGGCGTCATTGGAAAGGTGTCCGTGGCGGCTCAGAATCCTTTGCTTGATGCTCCAGGGCCGCTTCGTGTCTTCCTGAAGCAGTTTCAAATCATGGTTGGTCTCCAGCAACAAGACGTTGGCCGCGCGAACGCGCTCGACGACCAGTTTGGTCGCATGACCGAGGTCGGTCAAAAACCCAAGGTTGCCGGACGCGGTGCGGAGGAGGAACCCGACCGGGTCGTAGGCGTCGTGCGGAACGGAAAAGGTGTCCACCGTCACGTCCCCGGCTTCAAACGTCGTGCCCGTGGCGAAGATTCGGCAATCGAACCTGGCCTCCAATTGTAGCTCGATGGCTTCTTTGGTGAGCCGATTGCAATAGATCGGAACCTGCAGTTTGGCGCAGAGGGTCGTTAGGCCCTGAATATGGTCGCTGTGTTCGTGTGTGATGAGGATGCCGTGAAGGCTTTCAGGCGTGCGGCCGATGGAGGCCAGGCGCTGCCGGATTTGGCGGCCACTGAAACCCGCGTCGATGAGCAGACGCGTCTCGTCGGTTTCCAGGTAGGCGCAATTGCCGGCCGATCCGCTGCCCAGAATCGTCAATTGAACAGGCACGCCCGTGACGTTAGGGCCGTGGCGCGGTTGGGGCAACGCTTTTGGCGGGAGGCAGTGTGTCGCGTCCTCCTCGCCCTGACCGTCTCTCCCGCAGTCGTGGGAAGAGGGCACAGCCGAAGCGGCTTTCGAGAACCCACGACGCGCGCTAGTGTGGTGTCCCTGAAATAGCTATACATTCGCGGCAAGGGATTTTTCGCGCAGACGAGGCGCGAGCGACGAGCATATCCCGCAGTGGATCTGTAAGGAGCGAGCAACGAAGTCTGGGCGAAAAAGAACTGCCGCCCTACGGGTTGCGTTGAAATTGGCCTGTGGCGTCGTTGCTCGTCGGTCACAGCCCCACTTCGGGGGATGCTCCCTCCTCGACGCCTCGCCACAGGCCAATTTGAACGCAACGAATGTATAGCTATTTCAGGGACACCACACTAGTCGTTTTCGGAGCGCGCCCTTCCATTGGCCGGCGTCAGGGAGGCAAGCAAAAAATGGCTCAATCCGTCTGAAAAATTTCACGTTCGAGACCTTTCCTTCTGGCAGTCGATCCGTATTGGCGATAGCGTCGCGGGCAAAGGGCGTCTGGTGTTGAGGCGCCTGGAATCGCTGAAGCGGACATGACCAGCCAGTCCATAGTCGCGCAGCCGACCGCCGAACAACTGCTCGGCGACACCACGCTGCTGGCCGAGCAGATCGGTTCCGCCGAAGGACTGGTGGCCCTCCGGGGCGGGCGGGGCGCGAGCCAGTTTCAGCGCGTCACCGATTTGGCTTCGCTCCGGCGCTTTCTCCGCGATTACCAGTCCCAAGTCCTTATTCCGCTGGACCTGCCGGCAATCTACCGCGCCTACGGTCACACGAACCGTTACGAAACGCGGGAGTTGATTGAACTGGATCGGCGGTTATCGGCGGAACCATTGATTCAGGAGTTCGCCACGGCCAGCCAGCGCGTCGGGAAAACCCAACTCAAGCGGCTCCGGCCACTGCGCGACCAGCGCCTGGTTCAGCGTTATCTCCACGCGGTTGAAACCGGCGAAGCGCACGCCTGGCACACACTGGTTTACGGGATGATCCTTTCGCTCTACTCCTTTCCGCTGCGGCAGGGACTGTTAAGCTATGCGCAACTGACAACGCGCGGATTCGTGGATTCCGTCGCCGGCAGATTGCGCCTCGCCGAGGCTCAATGCTGCGAGGTAACGGAGGAAATGAATGGGGAGATCCCGCCGGCGATCGAGAAGGTATTGGCGGATACTCCGGGCGGAGCGAATCTGCTCGTCGTCTGACGGAGAAATCCCGCCCTGCCCGCACTTTTCTCTGGCCGTTCTCTCGCTCGCCTCACAGAATTCGCGGCCGTGTCCCATGGCCAATCCTCTCACGTTTTGATGGCGATTTGTCAGAGATCGCAGACTTCACTTTCCACGCGGCAGCGGTAGCCCGACTGGTATGTCACCCGCTCTGATTCTGATCTGTATCGCCGGTTACTTCGCCTTCCTCCTGTTGATCGCGTGGGTCACGAGTCGCAACGCCACGAATGCGGCCTATTTTCTCGGGAACAAGGTGTCGCCCTGGTATGCGGTCGCGTTCGGGATGATCGGCGACTCGCTTTCGGGCGTGACGTTCATCTCGGTGCCAGGATGGGTAGGTGCCAGGCAGTTCTCCTACCTGCAAATGGTGTTGGGCTATGTGGTGGGATACGCGGTCATCGCCGGCGTGCTTCTGCCGCTCTATTATCGCCTGAACCTGACCTCCATCTACAGCTATCTGGGGCAACGTTTCGGACCGAACGCCCAGAAGACAGGATCGGCCTTTTTTCTTCTCTCCCGCACGTTGGGCGCGGCCGCGCGGCTTTATCTGGCGGCCGGTGTCATTCATGCGTTTGTGTTTGAGGCGTGGGGAGTGCCGTTCGCCCTGACCGTGGCCGTGATCATCGGGCTGATGCTGGTCTATACGTTCCGGGGCGGGATCAAAACGCTGGTCTGGACCGATACGTTCCAGTCCACGTTCCTCCTGTTGGGGGTGCTGCTCTCCATCGTGGCCATAGCACGCGAGTTGAATCTGGGGGCTGCCGGGTTGGTGAGCGCATTGGCTGACAGCGCGCACACGCAGGTGTTTTTCTGGGCGTGGCTCGACGACAAGAATTTCTGGAAGCAATTCATCGGCGGCGCTTTTGTCGCCGTCTGCATGACCGGCCTCGACCAAAACATGATGCAGAAAAACCTGAGCTGCCGGTCCCTCGCCGACGCACGAAAAAACATTCTGTGGTTCAGCGGTGTGGTGGTGATTGTCAACATTCTGTTCCTTTCGCTCGGCGCGCTGCTTTACCAATACGCGGAACTCAAGGGCATCGCGATCCCACGAAATACCGACCAACTCTTCCCTCTCCTGGCGTTGCAGCATCTGGGAAAGCTCGCCGCGGTCGTGTTTGTCATCGGGCTTACGGCGGCGACTTTTTCCAGCGCAGATTCCGTTCTCACCACTCTGACGACCTCTTTCTGCATCGACATTCTGGGAATGGATCGAACCGCGGGCTGGACGGAGCAGCGGAAGACGCAATTGCGGCATCGGACGCATCTCGTTTTTGCCGTGGTGCTGCTCGGCGCCATCCTCGTGTTCCAGGCGGCGGGAAGCCCGGCGGTCATTCAACTGGTGCTGAAGCTCGCCAACTACACCTATGGTCCGTTGTTGGGATTGTTTGCCTTCGGGCTCTTCTGCCACACGCCGGTGCGCGATCGCTGCGTGCCTTTCATCTGCCTCCTGTCGCCCGCGGTTTGCTATGTGCTCGACGAACGGTCGGCGGTCTGGCTGGGAGGTTACCGATTCGGCAACGAGCTGTTGGTCGTCAATGGACTGTTGACCTGTCTCGGTCTTTTCCTCGTCCGCAGATCGGAGTGAAGCTGCTGCGGCATGGAGTCGTCACACGGGAATTCCCGCAACGCTTGGGTCAATTCACCCACGCACCCCCAACTCGCAACGGGTTGTCGAGCCGTCAGGATTCGGCTTGCGCGAGGCCACCTTCCCGCTTCAGAAGCTTCCAATTTCAAGACAGGAACCCTTTCATCCATGGACATTTGGAGGCCGGCATGAAACGCATTTGTAAGCAATATGCCTCGTCCTTCTAAACGATTGATTTCGGCATGAGGAGTGCTAATTTTCGGCACGCCAAACAATCCAAAAGCCATGCGACCAGCCTCCAAATCCTCGGACCGGGGTATAACGGCTTCCCGGCCTCAATCTCTCGCGACGGTGTTAATCGTTCTGAGTTCGGCACTCAGCCTGGCGATCGTCCGCGCAGCCGACCCGTCGCCGCCGGTCATTACAGGAGTCGCCTTAACAAACGGCCAGCAAAGGGTCACGTTCAGCCCGTCGCCGGCCGCCCAACAGTACAAGTTTTTCCGCACCTTCGATCTCACCCAGCCGTTCCTTGAGGACACGACGGCGACGATTTCGGGTTTCGATGGCGTCGCGGCCACGGTTGGGAATCTGGGGTTCTACCGCGTGCAGGCGGTGCCGATGAACAGCAGCGACCTGCTGACCGCGAACGTCCTCAATCGCCTGGCTTACGGGCCGACCCCCGACGAATTGGAACGGGTGCGAGCCATGGGAGCCGACGCTTACATTCAGGAACAGTTGGCGCCCGAGGGGATCTCTGAGAATCTCGATATCGATGTTGTGAACCCAAGCGGCGGATGGCAGTACGTCACCGCGACCGGCAACGGCTCCAGCTCGACGCTTTACGTCTACCTGACGAGGCGCGGCGAAGGTTATATAGACGACTTGAAGTTGGTTCGAGGACCGGTCCCCGAAGCGGGCACGAATTTGCTTCGGAATGGCGATTTCGAGCTTCTCCTGACGACGAACGACTGGACGATTTCGACCAATCACATGGGTTCGGGCATCACGACTGCGGTGAAATATTCCGGCAACGCCAGTCTCTACATGACTGCGTCGATCGGCGGGACGACACGGGATTCGTCGGTCTGGCAGACCATCAGTCCATCGCTGTCAGCCGCACAGACCTATACGTTGAGCTATTGGTTCCTTCCGGGATCAAACACCTACAGTAGCGACGTGACCGTCAGACTCTCCGGCGAAGGCATCGTTGCTACGCCGGGCACGCTGGCGACCCGTCTGCTCCAGGGCCGCGCCCTCTTGAGCGAACTCCGGGCGTGGCATGTGTTGCACGCGGTACGATCGAAAAAGCAGTTGCTGGAAACGCTCCTTCAATTCTTCGACAACCACTTCGTAACCCAGTATGACAAGTCCGAAGTCTATTTCGACGGTTTCTACAGCAGCACGCTCACTCCGAATGAGGAAGATCGCGCCGCTGTCAATATGGAGTTCAAGGAGCTGCAACGCTGGCGTCAGGCGCTGCTTAATCCCCAATGCACTTTCTATGACCTGTTAAGGATCAGCGCCGAGAGTCCAGCGATGATCATTTACCTCGACACGGTGACGAGCGCCGGGAATGGCACCAGCGTTGCCAACGAAAACTACGCCCGTGAATTGCTGGAACTTTTCACGTTTGGTGTCGATAACGGGTACGACCAAAACGACATCGTCGAGACCTCGAAGACCTGGACCGGCTGGCGCGTGCGCTATGTGGATCCAGTGAACGAATTCCATCCTTTTGCCGGGTTTGCGGGCGGCGCGACCGGCATCAACACCGTTTCCAATCAGGTGGGGGTTTGGGCCTTCAACTACCGGCAGGACCGCCACAACAACACCGCCAAGACCATCTTCCCCGGAAAGACGGTTCCGGCGCGTTTCGGCGCGCCGTGGGCGGGTCGTAACTACCAGTTGTCATTACCCGCGCGCAGCGGCACCAACAGCGTCCAGGACGGTTACGCCGTTCTCACTCACGTTGCCAACCAGCCGTTCACGTCTGAATACATCTGTGTCAAGCTCTGCCGGCTGTTCATTCATGACAATTTTCCGAATCCCACCACGCACACCGACCTGCCGGAGTATGGATACTACGATTATTCGAATCTGAGCCAACTGACGCCGGAAGCCCAGCTCGTGCATGCGTGCATGCTGGCGTGGGAGAATGGCAATCCGAAGGGACAAATCCGCGACGTGTTGCGCGTCATCTTTAATTCGGACCTGTTCCGGTCCCACGGCGGTTCGTTGCAGAAGATCAAGACACCGTTCGAGTTCACCGTCAGCGCGATTCGCGCGTTACGCGCCGCGGGCACCAACGGCACATTTACAGCGAACACCGACGGAGCTGCGCTCATCGCTCCGGTGAGCCGAATGGGGAACATGAACCTGTTTGACCGCGCCGAACCCGACGGTTACGCCGAGGGCGCCGGTCCATGGGTCAGCGCCGGTACGCTTGCCGAGCGGATTCGCTGGATCACGGCCTACTGCGCGGGCGGCGGAGGTGACGCCGGGAATTCCAGCGCCAGTCCGGTGACTCTCCTTCAGCTCAAGCTGCCCCAGAGCAGTTTGACCGACGCAGGCGCCGTGGCCGATTACTTCCTTGGCATTCTGTTGCCCGGCGAAGGGCCCGCCAATCTGGCGGTTTACCGCACGCTGGCAGTCAATTATCTGAACGACGGCGCCGCCGATCCTGCCGCCACGCGCACAACTCCGTTTAGCGGACTGCCGGTGAGCACCGCGGCCGCGTCCGGCTACAGCATACGAGTGCGTGGCATGGTGGCCCTGCTGATGGGCACTCCGCGTTTTCAGGAACAATAACTCTTTCAACAGCACGACGCTTATGCACAACTGCAACTGCAAATCTCACGGCAACGTCAATATCCTGACGCGGCGGAACTTCCTGGACCGCAGCTTCAAGGTCGGCCTCGGCGTGGCGCTCTCCACGCTGGTGGACATCCCGCTGGTGGTCAAACGCGCGCTCGCCGAAGGCAACATCGGTGTGGTCGGACCGAACGGACGGGTCAAGAAGCTCCTGTTCATCTTCCTCCGTGGCGCGAATGATTCCCTCAATTCTGTTGTGCCCATGCTTGACCCGTCCTATATGAACCTCTCGACGGGGCAGAGCCCGATTCGGCCGGTCATCGCCATTCCGCCGGACGGAGCTACGAATTACACGACCCTGGGTGCAGCCGACTTCCCGGTGAGCGGAACCGGTCCGACGTTTGGCTACGCCAATGCCATCCGCCTGGGGAACGGTTTCGCCGCGTTGCATCCGTCGCTGAAGTTCCTGGCCCCGGTCTATAACGCCGGCGACCTCGCGCTCATCCATCGCGTCGGCTATCCCAAGCAGTCGCGCTCGCACTTCGATTCGCAAAACTATTGGGAAACCGGCAGTCCGAATAACAACACCTCCAAGGACGGCATCCTTTACCGCACCATGGTAGAATCCGGCCTCGCAAACGCCGAGCCCCTGACCGGCGTGTCGATTCAGTCGTCGCTGCCGCTGATCCTGCGTGGTTCGAATGCGGCCATGACGAACCTGTCGGATCCCGCGCGTTACAGTCTGTTCGGGATACCCTCCGGCAACACGGCCGCCGCCAATAAGGTGAAGCTCGCCTTGGCGGACGCCAACAATCTTCCCACCGCGGAGAAGAACTATCGCGGGCTGCTCAACCTCCAGTACAAGAACCTGAACGATACGCTGGCGACCTTTGCGGACCTCCAGGACGAGTTCAACGAAACCAACGGCATCAGCTACGTGGATGGCGCCGTTACAGATAACGATTTTGCGTATCGGCTGTTTCCGACCAGCAACGCCTTGAACGGCGGATACACCCGCGGCGGCGGCGTGGTGGACGCGGCGAAATACGTTGTCGATACGGGCGCCTACGGTTTCTTCCGCAATCTCCGCGCGGCGTCGGTGGTGTTGAACAAGACCAACGCCATCGTCGCAGGGACCGAGTTCGGCGGTTTCGATACGCACAGCAACCAGGGCGGTATAACGGGCGGCCACGCGAACCTTCAGCGGCGCATCGGCTGGGCGATCTACGCGCTTCGCCAATACTTCACCCAGTACGCAGACAAAGCATCGTGGGACGATCTCGTCGTGATCACGCTGTCCGAGTTCGGCCGCACCACCGTGCAGAACTCCGACCTCGGCACCGACCACGCCGAAGCGGGGGTGATGTTCGTGGCGGGCGGAGGAGTGAAGGGCTACGGCGCCGGCAATGCGAACGGCGTTTTTGGATGCTCGCCCAGCGACACTGTCCCGTGGATTTCGGGCCCGGCCGATCAGACCGGCGGCATTGACGGTTCCATGTTCGGCGTCAGCAACCGCTACCTGAAGCGGGCCTACGATTATCGCTCGGTGCTCGGCAAACTGATTCGCGATCACCCGGGCGCGACGCAGAACCAGTTGAATCGCATCATCCCGGGTTACACCGACACCCGCGAAAAACTCCAGGCCGGCGGCCTGAGCACGATCGACAACACGCAGATCATGGGCGAGCCGAACATAATTTAGACCCTGCCTTTCGCCCGGCGCGGCGCGCCAGGACAGCGCCCGCGCCGGGATACCTTCGCCGTTCTTCTTCCTCGTTGGTTCGCCCGCAGCCTCTTCCCTGGCCGCGAATTCTTCCCTTCGGGGTCCCTGTGGACTGTATCGCGCTATTGCGGCAGTTCCCTCATGCGGGCTCATTGGAGGGTAGAGAGCCCTTCATGCTCTTCCGAGCACACATCGGGGCGGTTAGCCCCTCCAGCGCTGGTGGCCTCCGCGGCAGCGTCTTGGAGTGCGGCGGTCCTCTGCCGCCTTCTCACGCGCACCCAAGCGCCAGAAGGCGGACCCCGAGAAATCATTTGCCGCTTGCATCTTTGAACGGCGAACTTTGAACTTGTGTCCTGTCCCGAAAATCCGTGAGCTTTCGCGGCAAGGGATTTTTCGCGCAGACGAGGCGCGAGCGACGCGCATATCCCGCAGTGGATCTGTAAGAAGCGAGCAACGACGGATGCGCGAAAAAGAACTGCCGCCCTGTGGGTTTACGGGACAGGACACCAGGTTCGCCTTGAACATCGAGCTCATCAACACCGGAAGCGAGTTGATGCTGGGCCATGTCACGAACACCCACCAGCAGTGGATTTGCCGTCACCTGGCCGACCGCGGCTATGTCGTCGCGCGCCAGGTTGCTGTCGCGGACACGGGCCATGACATCCAGCAAGCCGTTCGCGAGGCGCTGTCCCGTGCCGATCTGGTCATCACTACCGGCGGACTCGGTCCGACTTCCGACGACATCACGCGTGACCTCATCGCGCAGCTCCTTGAGCGCAAACTGATTCAAGACGACAAAGTGCTCCGGCACATCGAGGAGTTCTTCAAAGTGCGCAAGAGGCCGATGCCGGCCGCCACCCGGGTGCAGGCGCTGGTCCCGGAACATGCCATCGTTCTGCACAACGCCCATGGCACCGCGCCGGGGCTGGCAATCGAGGTGAGTCCGAATCGATTTCGTTCCGACGGTAAGACGAGCTGGCTGGTCTTGCTCCCCGGACCACCGCGGGAGTTGCGCCCCATGTTCACAGACCAGGTCATCCCGCTCGTTTTGGAACGGCTTCCTGCCCCGGCTGCGTTTGTTTGTCACACGCTGCGAACCACCGGGCTCGGCGAATCGGTCGTCGAAGAAAAAATCGCGGGACCATTGAAGCCTCTTACCGACTGTGGACTGGAAATCGGTTACTGCGCACGAACCGGTGAGGTGGATGTCCGACTCGCGGCAGGTGGCGACGACGCCGGACGGCGAGTGGAAGAGGCATTACGTATCGTCCGCGGCCTGATCGGCGATTACATCTTTGGCGAGAACGACGACAAACTGGAAGCGGTGATCGTCCGGCTCCTCACCGAACGAAAGCAAACCCTGGCTTTGGCGGAGTCCTGCACGGGCGGCTACATTTCCAATCGGATCACGAACGTTCCCGGCGCGTCGGCTGTGCTGCTCGCCGCGCTGGTCACCTACAGCAACGAAGCCAAGCAGATGCTCCTCGGTGTGCGCGCCGAAACGCTCGCCCAACACGGCGCAGTGAGTGAAGCGGTCGCGCGCGAAATGGCGGAGAGAGCAAGACGGGAAATCGGCGCCGACTACGCAATCGCAGTGACTGGCATCGCCGGACCGGGCGGCAGCACGCCTGGCAAACCGGTCGGCACAGTCTTCGTCGCGTTGGCGACGGACCGCCACACGTTCGTTCTGAATCCGGTTAATCGATATGACCGTGAGACGTTCAAGTATGTCACATCGCAACAGGCGCTGGAACTGCTCCGGCGCACGTTGCTTGGGAGAAACGTCTGAGCCGTAACCATTCGGTTCAAACCAGGGAGTCTCACGCAAAGTCCACAACGCGGCGGAGCCGCGATCGAAACGGACCGCGACCGGTCCCCGGGTCGCAGCGGCTTCGAGTGCATCGCTACACTGGAAACGGCGGAGACGCGGCTGTTGGACCGGGGGATTGGCTCGTTCGGACCGCGGCCTTCCAGGCCGCAGCGGTTCCGAACATGGGGGATGCGTAGAAGCTTTTCCAAACCTATCCGGCTGCGGACGCGTTGCGTCCTGGAAGGCGC
>DATEKZ010000684.1:0-5444 GCA_035277185.1 Verrucomicrobiia bacterium | reverse complement strand
GCTCGACACGTCAAAGCTCACGGGCTACCTGGTCGTTTCCGCGGAGGTTGGCGTCCAGGCCAGGAGCGCTTCGTTCGAAGGGTTGACTGAAGTGCCGGTGAACACCGTGCCCGGCGGCGCCGCCGGGCTGGCTTACAAATTTCTCGCCGTCGAACCGGTTCCATCGACGTTGCCGTGGAAGCTGGCCGTCGCGACTGAGGCGATCGAGTCGTGGGTGCGCGCCGAAGTGGTCAACTGGCTGACGTTGAGCGAATCGCTGGCGACCGGGCGCGCGCTGGTGCGCTTTGAAATCCAGAACGCGCCGGTGAAAGAGTTCCGGCTCAAAATCCCGGCGGCGTTCAGGAACGTGGAGATCACGGGCGCGAACATTCGCCGGCGCGACCAGAACGGCGAGGAATGGCGCGTCGAACTGCAGAACAAGGTTGTCGGCACTCACGTGCTCACGGTGACCTGGGAGCAGCCGTGGAGCGTGAAGGGACAGGGGCAGGAGGCGTTGTTCGACGCGACGGGCGTGGAGGCGCTCGGCGTGGAACGGGAAACCGGCGCTCTGGCGGTCATCGCGAAATCGCAGTTGCAGATCGCGCCGAAAACCGCCAGCACGGAGCTGGTTCGCGCGGATGTGCAGGAGCTGCCCGACTGGGCCGGACGCGCGGATGATTCGACCGTGCTCGTCTATCGCTATTTGCGGCCGGGCTACAAGTTATCACTCGCCGCGCAACAGTTCGCGCAGGCGGAAGTGTTGCAAGCGCTCATCGACAACGCGCGCCTGACCACGGTGGTGGCGGACGATGGCCAGATGATGACCGAACTCACGCTTTCGGTTCGAAACAACGGGCGGCAGTTTCTCGAAATCACGCTGCCGAAAGGGGCGCAGGTCTGGTCGGCGTTTGTGGCGGGCCAGGCGGTGAAGCCCAGCCTGCGCGATGGAAAACTTCTGCTGCCCCTCGAACGCGCGGGCGATTCGGCGATTGCGGTCGAGTTGATCTACGTGAGCGCGGAGAAGTTTCCACGGACGAAGGGAGCGGTTGACCTCGCCTCGCCGGCGCTGGACGTGCCGGTGAAAAACGCGCGTTGGGAGCTTTATTTGCCGCCCGATTATGGCTACGGCAGTTTTGCCGGCACCATGACGCGCGAACCGGACGCCGCGCCGGTCGTGCGCACCTTCAGCGCGCTGGAATACCGGGAGGCGGAACAGGAAAAGAAGAAGGCGTTGGAGGTATCGGTATCGAGTTCGAGAGACGAGGTTCGGCGCAAACTCTCCGGCGGCAAGCTGGAGGAGGCGTCGAGAGCATATGATCGCGCGCGCCGTTCCGGGTTGGATGCGGAGGCGGATGAATTCAAGGTTCTGGCCAAGGACATTCGCGAGGCGCAAAGCAGCAACCTGCTGAAGGCGCAGAAGGAAGTTTTTGCCAACAACGCGGCGTTCTTCCGCCAGGACGGCGCGATGCCCGTGCAGGAAACCGGCGTCCAACTCCAACTCGACGACAAGACCGCTCAACAGCAATGGGACCGGCTCCAGAAGGCGCAGGAAGTCATCACCACGACCGTTCGGCCGTTGCGCGTGAACCTGCCGATGCGCGGCCTGCGCCACTCTTTCTCGCAGGTTCTCCAGACCGAAGTCGGCAAGCCGATGCTCGTCAGCTTCGTGGCCTCGAATGCCAAGGCGGTGAATTGGCCCGTGAGGATTGGACTGGTCGTGCTGGTATTCGTTGCGTTCTGGGCAGCGACGAATCTGATGCTGGGCCAGCGGAAGGCGTTAGCGAGCGCCTAGCCGCACTCCAAACCGCAGATCAACGCAGATCGACGCAGATAAAACACGAGGTATCCACCGGCCCTGGAGCGAATTGAACTGTGCGGTTTGCCACCAAATCTGTGTTCATCTGAACGGCAATCCCGTGAGTTTTTGACAGGTTGCGCAGATTTCTCGGAGTGCGGCCGTCCTCGGCCGCAGCAACTTCCTCCGGGAGTGACGCTCGGGATCCCACCGAAACCGATGGCGATCTGGCGTTCCTGCGTCCGCGGACGGACGCACTCCGTTAGATTGCAGCTCCGCCGCGTGACGGGATGTTCTCAAGCACGCGAGACCGGAGTCCCGCGTGCGTTGGATGGAGGCGGAGGTTCGTCGCGATCAGGCGCCGGCGCGTAAGTGCGGCTTAGATCAAGGAGTTGAAGGTCGGGTGTTGTGCGAACGCGGTGCCCGGACGGGTGGCATGAGAATAGCCTGTTCCTGCCGCGTTCTATGACACGAGAACCACAAAGACAGGACGATTCGAAAAACGCTCACGGCACCGGGATGGCGATGGCAGCAGCCAAATGGCGCAAGGGACTGCTTGGTCTCGCGGCCCTTTTTCTCTTCGTGACCAACGTTGCCGGACTTCAGGCGGAGGAACTTGACTGGCGCGCCATCCGCGACGCCCTCGCGCAGGTCGAGACGGGCGGGAACCCGAATGTGGTCGGCCGGGCCGGCGAACGTGGCGCCTGGCAAATCCATCCCAATGTGAGTCATCGGACCGACTGGACCGCTGCCCGACGCATCCTGGAAGAACGCCTCGACTGGTTCCGCCGTCGAAGCGGAAGAACGCCGGACGCCTTCGACGTTTACGCGCTCTGGAACGCGCCGGGGCAATACTCGCAAAATCATTTCCGGCCGGAAGGCTTGTCCAAAGTGGTTCAAGATCGCTGCGAACGGTTTCGAAATCTCTACGGCGCCATGAAGAAGTCGTCTCCACGCGACGGTAGAGCAGTGGCCCGATCGGAAGCGACGGCCCGGGATCGAAAAGGATAAATCCGTTCGCCGACGGCGCTGAGAAATGGTGGGCGCGTCCAGCGCGCCGGGCGTCCGCAGACCAACCACCGGACCGATTTCCTAACACCAAGACGCCAAGGCGCAGAAAATACAATCGGCATATTCAACCCCGTACTGACTGCCCGTGATGCCAGTAAGGATCACCTCGACAATGTTAAGGACAGGTTCGTGCCGGATCGCGTAACAGGGCCAATTTCAATCGATTCACAGGCAGGCAGCGTGGTTGAATGGACAAAATAGGTGATTCCTCCTCTCGTCTGAATGGTCATGTCTGCACGAGCAACCGAAATGTTCGATGAGAACAAAGCGGTTAGCACGATCACGAAGCTGCCGATGAGTCCAGGATGTCCACGCATACCCGCCTCCGCTTAAGATTGCTTCCGTCCGGTACGGATCGGGTTACCGCCAACCTCAGATTGAGACGCTCCGTATTTCAAGTCCTTCGGCGGGCGAGTCCGCTGCGGCCTGGAAGGCCGCGGTCCGTGCGGTCCGCGTGGACGCCGAACAAATTTTTTACAGGAGCATTTCCCCACCGTTCCTGTCTAACCCAGCATGAAACGCTGGATTTGCTCGTTGCTCCTTTTGATTGGAACGATCAGCTCCGGGTGGTCCGCCGGATTGATCATTGTCGATGAAGCCTATTGGCCGGGACCGGGACCAAGGCCGCCCGTTTACCCACCGCCCGATTACCGGCCTCCCTGGCCGCGTCCCGTTCCGCCGCCGCGCGTTTATCGTTTCTGTCCCCTGGAACTGACCTTCCACCAGGCCAACGTCCGCATCCGGGACCTGGTCGCCGTCACGTCGGTCGAACAGGAGTTTTACAATCCCAACGAGCGGCAGATCGAAGGGACATTCCTGTTTCCCGTGCCCAAAGGGGCGCAGATCGACAAGTTCAGCATGGAGATCAACGGCAAACAGGTCGAAGCCGAATTGCTGAGCGCGGACAAGGCCCGCCAGATTTACGAGGACATCGTCCGCAAGGCCAAGGACCCGGCTCTGCTGGAGTATTCGGACCGCAGTGTCTTCAAGGTCCGCATCTTTCCGATCGAGGCGCGCGGCAGGAAACGGGTGAAGCTTTCGTGGACGCAACTGCTCATGTCCGATTCCGGCCTCGTCAGCTACGCCTATCCGCTCAACACGGAGAAGTTCTCGGCCAAACCGATCCCGACCGTCGGGCTGAAAATCGAGATCGAATCCAAACGCCCGCTCAAAACGATCTATTCGTCGAGCCATAACGTCGAAGTCCGCCGCCACGGCGACAACAAGGCGACGATCGGCTACGAGGCGAAGGACGTGAAGCCGGACACCGACTTCCAACTCTTCTTTGGGGCTGAGAAGGACGACCTCGGCGTGAATCTCATGACCTGGAAGCCCGACGGCGAGGACGGTTACTTCCTGCTCCTCGTCTCGCCCGGCGCGGACGTGAAGGATGCAAAGGTGGCGCCGAAGGACGTGGTATTCGTGTTCGACACCTCGGGCTCCATGTCCGGCAAGAAGATTGACCAGGCCAGGAAGGCTTTGTTGTTTTGTGTTGAAAACCTCAACGACGCGGATCGTTTCGAGATCGTCCGTTTTTCGACCGAAACCGAAACGGTGTTCGGAAGCCTGGCGGAAGCGTCGAAGGAAAATCGCGCGCGCGCCGAGAATTTCATCAAGGACCTCAAAGCCACGGGAGGCACGGCCATAGACGACGCGCTGCGCAAGGCGCTTTCGTTGCGGCCGGAGGACACGAAACGACCTTACCTGATGATCTTCCTTACCGACGGCCTGCCCACGGTCGGCGTGACGAGCGAGGACCAGATCGTCGGCAACGTGAAAAAGAACAGCGCCAACACGCGCATCTTCTGCTTCGGGGTCGGTCACGATGTGAACACGCATCTGCTCGACAAGATCGCCGAAGAGACGCGCGCATTCAGCCAGTACGTCCTGCCGGAGGAAGACATCGAGGTGAAGGTCTCGAACTTCTTTGCGAAGATCAAAGACCCGGTGCTGGTGAATCCGACGCTGGCCTTCACGGGTGATATCCGCGTCAGCAAGACCTATCCCTCGCAACTCCCGGATCTGTTCCGTGGAGAACAACTGATTGTGGCGGGCCGCTACCGTGGCCAGGGCGATTCCGCGGCCGTCGTTGAAGGCATGGTGAACGGCGTCAAGCGAAAGCTCTCTTATGATGTGAAATTCGGCAGTGATTCCTCCGAGCACGATTTCATTCCCCGCCTGTGGGCGACACGGCGCGTCGGTTATCTGCTCGAACAAACCCGTCTGCACGGCGAAAACGCCGAGTTGAAGGACGAAATCACCGAGCTGGCCCGCAAATACAGCATCGTCACTCCTTACACGGCGTATCTGATTGTTGAGGATGAGGCAAGACGCGGAGTGCCGTTGGCGATGCAGTCCATGCCGCGATTGCAGGCGGATGCCGGGGCAAGAGAAGCCACCGGGGAGTACTATACCCGCCTGATGAGGCAACGCTACGGCCTCGGGGCGGTGACGCAGTCGCGGAGTGAACTGGCCTTCAAGTCGGCGAACGCGCCCGCCGACGCGATCTCCGCGGGAGGGGTTGAGGCGCAACGCGGCTTTGCTGCTGCGGAAACCATCACGGCACCGGGCGTTGCCGGTGGCAGAGGCGCTCAAGGTC
>DATEKZ010000683.1:0-8233 GCA_035277185.1 Verrucomicrobiia bacterium | reverse complement strand
CTCACTGCCCTCCTCCGAAAAAGGAAAAGGGGGAAGGGATCGCTTCTAACTTTTGACACAAATTCCATTCACTTTGCTCCAGGCAAGCTGTTTGCCGCCGCCAGTGATGAGGGTGACTCGTAAACTGAAACCAACGATCACACAGACTCCACGTATCCCTTCTTCAATTTTTCGCCGATGAGTTTATCGGCCTCCCGTTTCGCTTGCGCTGCGTCGGCGAAGGTCTTCGATTGGGTCTGGCCGGCGGTCCCGATGCGGCCGAAGCGGACGGTGAACGCGTTTCCGTCCATGGCGATCTCCCAGAATTTGCGGGAAGCCCCGCCGATGAACTCGAAGCGGCGCGTCGTGCCGGACGGGGCGAGTGACGGCGGGGTTCGGGAAGCCGGCGGCGGTTCCACGTTTCGTTTCGTTCCCGCGCTCTCTGGACGATCTGTGCCGGGCGCGCCTCCGGTGTTATCCTTTGTCTCGGGTGCGGCTTTTCGGGCCGACTGTCTCCCGCGGGCCGCGGCTGGCGCCTCGGTTTCTTCCTGATCGGGTTCGGCGGGCGGTTCGTCTTCCGGTGCGGCATGGCCTTTGAGCGTCCGTTCCACGCGCTTCAACACCGTCTCCGGGTCGTGGAACCAATCCTTCGTCAACACCAGCGCGAAACGCCAGCCGAAGGCGCGCAGGATGGAAGGCTGCATCAGGTAACGGTCGAGCAGATTCGGGTTCGCGTAATGGGCGTCGGTATCCACCAGAATGCCGATCTGATGCAGGTCATCGGACTCGGCGCGTACGGCGAGGTCGCAGCGAAACTTCGACTGTCCGACGCGCAGCTCCACCACGTGACCCCGCGCGCGCAACGCCCCGGCCAGTTCTTCAATCACGGCGTCGCGTCCGGTCTCGGGCGCGAGTGACTTGCGGGTAAGGGGATTGAGGTTTTCCAGCACGCGGCGCGCGGCGCGGTCGTCGCCCTTCGAGATGGCCTCGGCGTAATGAAGGAAATTCTTCAGGCTGTTCGCGCCGTCGTTGAAGTCGTTCGTAATGTCGTTATGGCGGATCGAGCTGACGATGGCCATGTGATGCCGGGCGCGCGAGAAGATGACGTTGAGGCGTTTCTCGCCGCCGCGCTGGTTGATGGGGCCGAAGTTCATCAGCATCCGCCGATTGGCGTCATAGCCGTAGCAGATGCTGAGGATGACGATGTCGCGCTCGTCGCCCTGCACGTTCTCCAGGTTCTTGACGATCAGGCCGCAGAACTGATCGTTCTCCTCCCGCGCATATTCCGCTTCGAGCCGGGCGGCAAAGTCGTCATCCTCCTCCGCCAGCCGACTCAACGCGTCTTCGATTTCCGTCTGTTGGGCCTCGGAAAAGGCGACGATGCCCACGCTCGATTTCGTCTCGCGGCGCAGCAACGCGCGCACGAGCCGCGCGATGTAGGCGGCCTCGGTCGCATTGCGCCGCTGATCGTAGATGCCGTTCTCCATGAAATGGAAACTGATGCTGCCTCGGAGCACGGCGTCCACGTTCGCCTCGCCCTCCTCGACGGCGGCGACGCGCAATTCCGCCCGGCCGGCGAGCGCGCGCTGGCGGTCCGGAATGGTGAAGAGATTGCCGCTGTAAAACGCGGCGTTGGAAAAGCTGATGAGCGACTCGTAGCGGCTGCGGTAATGCCACGCCAGCAGTGTCGAAGGCAGGTTCACCGCCGACTGCGTCAGGAAACTGTCGGAGTCCAGGTCCACCTCGACGCGCTCGCCTTCCTCCTCGACGACAACGCTGTCGTCCCCGGGCCGGCCCGCGGAAAAGAAGGCGGTGGGCGGCAACTGCATTTCGTCGCCGACGACGATCGCCTGGTTTGCGCGGTGGAGCGCGGGAATCGCCTCTTCCAGGGGAATCTGGCTGGCCTCGTCGAAGATGACGACATCGAAAAGATCGGGTTCGAGGGGCAGCGTGTCGGACACGCTCAGCGGGCTCATGAGCCAGACCGGTTTCAAATCGCGGATGACCAGGCCGGAATTGCCCGCGGCGAGATCGCGAATGGATTTATAGCGCATCGTCTTGCCGAACTCATGTTCGAGGTCGCGGCGTCCGGCCGAATAGTTTTTCTTGAACACCTTCTGCTCGGCGTCGAGTTGCGAGGCCACGAGCGATGAGATGCTGACGTGTTCGAGGAACCGGCGGCGGACGCGCGCGCGGATGCCGGCCGCGTTTCGACCGAGCCATTGGCGATAATGCGTTTCCAGCCGTTCCATGCGCTGGGCCAGCGAGCGCCCTTCGAGGCGGCTCAACGCGCGGTCCTGCCGATAAACCTGATTCAGGCTCTTGCGGGCCATCGCGGGCTCGAATTCGTCCAGCGCCAGCGGCGCGTGGCGAAGGGCGTGGCCGAAAGGCTCGGGCAATTCGGCCAACTCGCAAAGGACGGGCAGCAGTTCGGGCAGCAGGTTCGTCTGCTCGCGCAGCGCGCCGAGCGTTTCGGCGAGCCCTGGAAAATCAAAGCCCTCGTGCTCTGCCAGAAGGAACCGCAGGGTTTCGACGAGTTCGGCAAAACGCGCGTGAATGTCCGCCAGGCTCTCGACCAGCATGCGGCCCTCGGCGGACTCGACCAGCTTGCGCGACAGGGCGCTCACAGACGGATGCGACAATACCGGGTCGGCGCGCAGATCGGCGACGAATTGTTGAAACGCTGCCGGGTCATCGACGCGCCATTCGCGCTGCGCCCGGCGCTGCGCGTCGTCATGCGCGGCGGCGGCCTGCTGCGCGGCGGCGAGGTCGCCCAGAATCTTTACCCAGGCCGGCGCGACGGCGTGACGGCCGAAGTCGTATCGTGTCCGGAGTGCTTTGCGGAGCCGCCAGAAGGCCGGTTGGAAGAAGCGAAGCGGGGATTTCTCGAATGCCCCCGCCTGTGCCAGGGCATTCTGAGTGTCCTCCGGAGAAAGCGGTTCTTTCCATGCGGCGGTCTTTTCGCGGGCCAGTTGCAGTGCGCGGGCGTGTTCGGCCAGCTCGGTTTCAAGCGCGGCGTAGGCCGTCGCGGTCGCGCTGTGCGGATCAAGCAGGCCGAGCAAATCCTTCTCCGCCAGTGTCCGCACGCGCACGGCGAAACCGAGGATGACTTCGATTTCCTCGAGGGTGTCCCACAGTTCCGGGGGCAGGCCGGAGAGGTCGAGCGCGCTTTCGACGGCGTCGAGCAGGTCCTCGGCTTTGTCGAGGGAAGCGGACAACGTTTCCAGCGGGCAATCGGCCTGGAGGAGGGCCTTGCCCAGCCAGCGCAACGGTTGTTTCGCGAAGCATGGTTCCTCCCCGAGGTCCGCCAGCGCGGCGGCGAGGCGCATCACCAATTCGCCGTGCTGCAACCAGAGAGGGTAATCGGGGAGGCGTTCCTCCAGTTCGGGCGGCAGCTCCAGTTTCCGCCCGCCGGTTTCCACGAGCCGATGCAGCAACGTGCGCAGGGGCACGCCGGTGAGCGGATGCACCTGGCCCATCGCTTCGGAGAAACGGCGCAGCCCGGCCAGGTCCTGCTCCATGGCGCGCAGCGTCGCCTGCCTGTCCGTCTCCGCGTCGTCGTCTTCGACGGACTCCCCCAGGAGTTTCTCGTAGGTTTGTTTGAGGTCTTGAATAAACGCCTTCTTGTCGGTCTGCGAGTCGTGGATGAGGCAGCAGAGTTCGTCCAGCCCCTGCTGACGCAGGCGGTGGAAGACGATGTCGATGGCGGCGCGCTTTTCGCAAACGAAGAGGACGCGTTGGCCGCGCGCGACGTAATCAGCGATGAGGTTGGTGATGGTCTGTGACTTGCCGGTGCCGGGCGGGCCTTGAATGATGTAACTCCGCCCGGTGCGCGCGCGCGCAATGGCCGAGGACTGCGTGGCGTCGCACGGAATAATGAGGTATTGATCGGCAAGGTCGAGCGGCGGCGGCGTTTCCTCCGGCGCTTTTGGCGCCAGCGAGAAAATGGTATCGAAGCCGGCGCTGGCGAGGTCCGTTTCAATCAGATTTGTGTAATCACGCACCAGCGTCATCTTGCGGTAGTTGAAGTTGCCGAGCGTAATGCTGCAAAGGTCGAAATCCCATGAATACGGATTCTGGTTGTCGCCTTCGCGTAGCGCGAACATTCGGCGTTCCGTTTCGACGGCCCTGCCTTCGGGAGTTTCCGGGACGCCGGTGTCCGCAAGCGCGGGGATGGTATCGGCCCAACCGGCCATGCAGCACAGACGCGGCCGGGGCGGCGCGCCGGCCGCGTCGCGCAACGGCGCGGACGCGGGACGGACTTTTTCGAGGAAAATCTGCAGTCCGAGCGGGCGGAAGTTTTCGCGGTCGTAGCCGTAATCCATCGGACCGTGACTTCGTGTCGGCCGGGCCCGCACCTTCATTCGGCGTCTGTATTGATCCACGCGCTGCCGGGCGCGTTCGTGGATGAGTTCGATCCGGGGACGATCCACCTTGTTGAGCGTGACGCCTGCCTCGCTGGCTTGAATCTGCGCGCGCAACAATTCGTGGAACTGGTCGGGCGATGTCTCGCGCAGGTCCACGGTCTCGGGCAGGTCCAGGTCGTAAAGTTCCTTCAAGTGATGGCGGAGCACCGGATTCACTTCCGCCTCAGTCGTGGTCGGGGCGAGGACGTAATTGTCGCGGACTCCTTTTTTCTTCGTCAGTTCAACCGGCAGCAGCAGCAGCGGCGAATGAATTCGTTCCCGCGGCTCTTCCTTGAGGTTGTGCCAGCGGAGGAAGCACAGCACGAGGCGGAGCTGCGCGAACCCGAACTCCGCGCGGTCGCGGCGCGCTTCGCTGATGATTTTGTCGAGCACGCCCGGAATGTAGGGAGCGTCCTCGAAGCGAAGATATTGGCCCAGGGCCATCGGGGCGCCCTCGGCGATCGTGGCGGCCAGTCGGGCATGCCAGATGAAGAGCTGCTCCAGCCGGATGTTCCGGTAATCCAGCACCAGCGGCACCGAGGCAATGGTGAGGTTGAGCGTTTGCAGCGTGGGTTTGAAGTGGAGGAGCCGGTTGCGCCGCGAGATTTCGAACAACCGGTCGCGAAGATGCGCCTGGATCAACTTGCGCTTTCCGGTCGGGCCGCTCTCGCGGAAGCCTTTGATGCGCGTGAAGTCGAAGTCGTAGTCGGTTGTTTGCCCGCGGTAGTTCTCGAGCCGGCGGATGACGGCGCGCAAATCCTGTTCGCGCCGGTGGCGATTCAGCTCGGTCATCTGTGCGATCACCGAAGCGACAACCGGATTGAGCCGGTGGTTGAGCGCGAAAAGGTTCTCGCGGTTGTTGACGAACGCTTCGAGGTCCGCGAGTTCGGTGAAATCGAGACCGCAGGCAAGGCTGGCGAGAATCAGCCCAAGCGAAAAGACGTCGGTCAACTCGTCATGATGTCCGACGGCCTGTTCCCAACTGACGTAACCCGGCAGATAAACCGGCTTCGTGATCTCCTCCCCGGCGCGGTTGAGGTCGAGGCTGGCAACAATCAGGGATCCGGCATCGAGGTCCGACGTGTGCCGTGATTCCGCCATCACTTCCATGGCGAGACTGACGGGCGCCTGGATTTTTTCGACGCCCGCCGGGTTTTTCCGGACGGACTGCAGCCGGGTGGCATCGATGGCGAGCTGACCCTGTGCGTTGACGAACACCCGTTCGATGCCCTGGAGCGGCGCCACGCGGGTTTCTTCGTGCGCACCGACGACCTGTTCCATCAGCGGCAGGACGGCGGCAAGGACGTCGTCCGTTTCAAAGCCGCCGCGATCGAGGCCGCTTCGGAGAAACGTCAGGAACGGCAGGTCCGTTGTCGCGTTCATGGCCTGGCCTCCGCGCCGGCCAGCAGTTCCGCGGCTGTTTCCTTCACGCGCTTCAGATCGCGGGGTTTCAGGCTCAGCTCCCTGGATGCGTGCTTTTCAAAGAGCGTGTCGATCTCCAACTGCTTCGCCAGCTCCAGTGACGCCGCGAGCGGCAGTTCGTCCAGTTCCGGGTCGGCGGCCACGAAATCGAGCAGTAAATAGCAGAGATACTCGCGCAACTTCGGGTCCGAGAACTTGAGTTCCTCAAGCAAAACGGGATCCGTCTTCGTCGTCGCCTGGAAGTCGTCAAAAAACAGTTTCGCGTGGCCGAGGGTGGCGTCGGTTTGAAACCACTTCGGCCGGAGGAGGTGCTCCAGCAGGCGGCGCGTGAGCCGTGTCAAACGGACCTGGCCGATCAGATCGACCTCATCCAGCGCCGGGGATCCTTCGATCATGGCGTTGATTTGACAGGTGGCCGCGTCGGCTCGCTCGGCCCACAATGCCAGCGCTCGCGCACGAATGAATGCCTCCGGATGCGACAATTCGGCGGTTGTTACCCTGGATTTCTGGAAGATTTCCTCCGCCTGTTTCAGGTAGCTGGCGGCACTGACGTGCGGCAGGCCGGTTTGAATTTTTACCAGACTCGAAACGACCGTGTGAACGTTGCCCGTGACGTCAAGCGAGCCGCGGTCGGCGAAGATTTCCGTATAGAGCTGATACCAACGGGCACTTTGGATGTAGCTGTTCGAGGCGCGCGGGTCGTGGGCCGCCGCTTCCAGCAGCCGGTCCGCCACGTGAAAGTCGCCGCCGTCACGCCGCCAAAGATGGTAATGCGCGAGTTCGTGTCCGATGACCGACTTCAACTCGTCCGCAGCGAGCAGCGAGAGCACGGGTCCGGACAGAACGAGATGCCCCTCTCCGGGAATGTAGTACAACGCCGCGTTGGGTTGCGGACTGTGCTGCGCCTGATAAAGAGTGAGGGGGACATCGAGCTGAAGCGCAGCTTTGACCTGTTCCGCGTCGCGATAGAGATCGGGATGACTTTCCGGATCCAGCCGGTAAGTGGACTTGAGCAGTTCCAACCGGAGCGATTCGGTGTAGTCCGCCTGCGCCTGCGCGGAAGAAAACCAATTCCACAGGTCCGGTTCCTGCGCCTTGAGGTAATCCCTGACTTCGACGTGATAGGGAAGGGGGGTCAAACTGCCGCCACCGTTTTGCATGATGATACTCGCTTTCCGTCCGCGTGGACTGTAACGGCATCCGACACCCCCGGTCAAAGCAAAGGTCAGATCCTGCGGCAAAAAAAAGACCCGGCTAAAGTTAACGACCGGACGAATTCAGTTGGGGATGGAAGTCTCGCGGAGGTTTCTTAAGGTGCTGGTGAGTGGCGAGTTCCGGCAAAGCACGCACCGGGAAAAGGTTTGCTACTGGACTTCGGAGCGCTAGTATCCGCGCCCATGAAAGTCCGTCCCGGCTTGATCCTCGCCACTGCAATCCTCTGCCTGTTTGTGTCGGGAGCGGCAGGTCTGGCCTATCAGGTGGCCTGGATGAGATACTTGTCGCTCTTTCTGGGGAACACGAGTTATGCGGTTGTGGCGGTGCTCGTGGCATTTATGGGCGGCCTGGCCCTTGGTAACGCCTGGTTGGGAACCCGGGCAGACCGCATGCAGCGTCCCCTGGCGATGTACGGCTGGCTGGAGATCGGGATCGGTATCTACGCGCTGCTCTTTCCGCTTTACTACGATTTTTGTCACGAATCCTACGTTGCCCTTGCCCGCAGCTTACAGCCGGGCCGCGCCGGACTGCTCGTCCTCAAATTCCTCTTCAGTCTCCTGACCATCCTGATTCCCACGGTACTGATGGGAGGAACATTGCCGGTGATGACCAAGCTCGTGACGCGGTCGCTCGGCGAATTGCGCGAACGGGTTGCGACTCTCTATTTCATCAACAGCCTCGGCGCCGTCGCGGGGTGCTTTCTCGCGGACTTCTGGCTGATCCCGGCGGCCGGACTTCAGGCGACAGTCTCAGCCGGGGCCGCGATGAATCTGCTCGTGGGCGCCCTTGCGCTCTTCGTGAGCGGCTGGATCAAGGAAGGGAAAGGACTTGTATTCGAGGACGCGAAGGAGCCCGTCGTCGAGGAGGAAGAAGTGT
Source organism: Verrucomicrobiia bacterium (assembly GCA_035277185.1). Lineage (GTDB taxonomy): Bacteria > Verrucomicrobiota > Verrucomicrobiia > Limisphaerales > AV2 > DATEKZ01. The sequence goes on along the minus strand of DATEKZ010000683.1, from coordinate 335 downwards.
TTACTCGCGGCGAACTCAGGCTCGCGGTCGTGGCCATAGGAGTGTCGGGATTTGTAGCCATGCTGTACGAGGTTGTCTGGACACGCATGCTGGCGCTGGTCCTGGGTTCCAGCACGCACGCGTTTTCCATCATGCTGATTACTTTCATCACCGGAATAGCCTTCGGTGCGTGGATTGTGGGGCGATGGAAAAAGTTACGACGCACCATGGAGGCGTTCGCCTGGGCGGAATTGGCGCTGGCGATCACGTTGCTGGGATCGATGTTCTTTTACGAGCGGCTTCCTTTTTGGTTTATGAAGATCGCGGACAGACTCGCCCGCCAGGCAGATGCCTAT